>JAKQYG010000108.1 GCA_023356515.1 Trichodesmium sp. MAG_R04
GTCAATCTTACCTGCCTCTACTAATTTTTTCAATACAGCAATAGTTGTACCACCTGCTGTTTCAGTAAAGATACCTTCTGTTTCTGCTAATAATTTAATACCTTCAATAATTTCAGCATCAGTCACAGACTCAATATTACCGTTTGTTTTGCGCGCTAGTTCTAATGCGTAGATACCATCTGCGGGGTTGCCAATAGCAATTGACTTGGCAATAGTATTAGGTTTAACTGGATTAATAAAATCACGACCTTCTTTAAATGCTTTCGCTACTGGAGAACAACCTTCAGCTTGCGCTCCACTGAAACGAACTGCTTTATCCTCTACTAAACCGACTTTGACGAACTCTTTGAACCCCTTATAGATTTTGGTGTAGAGAGAACCAGAAGCAATAGGAGCAACCACATGATCTGGTAGTTGCCATCCTAGTTGTTCGGCTACTTCAAAACCAAGAGTTTTTGAACCTTCAGAATAGTAAGGGCGGAGATTAATATTTACAAAACCCCAACCATAACTATTTGCCACTTCACAACATAGGCGGTTTACTTGGTCGTAGTTTCCTTTCACTGCCATAACTGTTGGGTTATAGATCAAGGTACCAAGAATTTTACCTGCTTCTAAGTCAGCAGGAATAAATACACAACATTCTAATCCAGCTTTGGCCGCAATGGCTGCAGTAGAGTTAGCTAAGTTCCCTGTACTTGCACAGGATACTGTGGAAAAACCTAATTCTCTAGCGCGACTCAGAGCAACTGATACTACCCTATCTTTGAAACTAAGGGTCGGCATATTTACTGCATCATTTTTAATATAGAGATTTTTCAGACCCAAGCGACGCGCTAAACGTTCCGATTTTACTAGGGGAGTCATGCCCGTTCCTACATCTATAACGTTATCTGTTTCTACTGGTAAGAAATGACGATAACGCCAGATAGACTGAGGACCTGCTTCAATTGTGGCCCGACTTACTATTTTACTAATCTTTTCATAATTATATTTAACTTCTAGAGGGCCAAAGCATACGTCTTCACATATATGTTTTGCTTCTAAAGCATACTCTTCTCCACATTCTTTGCACTTGAGGTTTTCTATAGCTGTAGCTGTGTTTGTAGTTTGGATTTTATTGTGAATTGTTTTGGCTTGGGTCATTTTCTTTATTCCCTAATTCATTCATCTTAAAGTTCTTTCGAATTGTTTGAAATATTAGCATGGGTTAAAATTACCGTCAACTATACCCGACAAAAATAGTCGGGATTAAACTTAGGAGCTATTTTTCTGGATAAAATACTACATATAAGTGATTTGCTTTAAGCTTAATTAGCTATATTTATTTCCAATAAATGTAGCATTTTCTTTTTGAAAACTCCTTTAAATATTTATAGATACCCAAGAAATTATATTTTCTAAAAAAATATCTAAATTCTAAATATATTGGTCCCACCACTGACTGGAGGAATTAGTACTACTTCGTCCCCATTTTGAAGAATAGTTTCTGGTGGGACAAAGTTGAGGTTAATCCCAAATTTTGTAGTATCTCGCCACTTTTCTAGTTCGGGGTGTTGACTGATGATGTTTTCTAGGAGTTGAGATACTGATGTTCCAGGGGAAATACTAAGTTCAACTTCGGGAACTTTATAAGCTTCTTGATAGGCTGCGAATAGCTTCAAAGTGATCGTGATTTTGGGATTATTCATAATTTAGGGAGGCAAAAAAACTATAAATTATTTCTCATTTTGATAATTTTCATCCAGACTTCTCCTATCTACCTGGTTTTAATAAAAAGCTGATTGAAGTAATATGTTCCTCCAGAATTTTTAGCAATACCAATACCAGTTAAATTATAATCACCTACAATATTTTTATGATGACCAGGACTATTAATCCAACCAGCAACAGCTTTTTCTCCAGGATTACTATAGCCCATATTATTAGCTATGTTTTCAGCAGCACCTTTATAGATAATTTTTTGACTGATTATTTCTACTCTTTCTTGAAATCCATCATGGCTAAAAGTTGCTTTTCCCCTAGCCATTTGTTGAGCATGAATTCTTGATTGTTGAGCAATAGTATTATCCCACTGAAGGACGGGTAAATTTTTAGATTTTCGATATTGATTTATCAGGGAAAAGACTGATTGTTCTAAATCATTAATATTTTGTGAACCTCCTGCATTTGATATGAAAATATTAGTTTTTTTCGGATCTATAGTTTCTGGCATCTCTGACAAATTTTTGATTGATTTTTGATAATTACAACTGCTCAAAAATATTACCATAATCCAGAAAACTTGTTTGAAATATCTATGATTCATAATTTTAATTTATTATGTACTATCTACAACTTCTGTGAGTCTACATGATTTCTGAAGAGCTTTATCAACATTTTTTTTACATAAAACTTTACAAAATAGAGAAGTTAAGTTCTGTTCTCTTTTCTAGGAGACTTTTTCCGGATAAAAAGTGTATTGTTTTGAAGACTCAACCAGGGCTTGGTTAACTACCACATTCTATTCCGTCCTCTCCTATGCTCCCGTTCCAAGGTCGGTTTTCATATTTTCTACCTTGCTTTCCTTATTTACAAAACTTTCCGCTGTGATAGTGCTATCACAAAAATTTTTATCACGGAAATTGAAAAATTGCTGAAGTGCAAGATATTTAACTGTAAAGATGAGACGAAACATTAACTAATAGTTCTGTTCAAGTAAAAGTAACAGGGCTTAAGGGAGGTAAGAGTTTATACAATGATGAATAATCAAAAGCAAAGTATCAGTTTGGTGGAAATTGCAAATAAATTTAAGGTAAAAGGGAAATTGGAGGAGGCAATAGCTAATTTTCAAGCTGCTTTAAAGGTTAATCCTGACTGTTCATTAGCATGGAAAGGTTTAGTTGAATCTTATCAAAAAGTCATTAAAAATCATCCTCAAAAATTAGAAAATTATCAAATATTAGGAGATATTTTTAGAAAAAAAGGTCAGCACCAAGTGGCGATTGACTATTATCATAATGCTTTGAAAAATTTCCCAAAAAATGAATTAATTTATGGGTTAATTGGTGATACTTATCGAGAAATTAAGCAGTTTAATGAAGCCATTAATTTTTATCGAAAGGGAATAGAGTTAAATCCTAAAAATGTTTGGTTGTATCTCAGATTGGGTGAAATTTTTAGAGACCAAGAAAATTTTGAGCAAGCTATTAGTTATTATCACCAAGCAATGGAGTTAAATTCTAATAATTCTTTGGTTTATATTAAGTTAGGGGATATTTATAAAAAACAGGGAAATTTAGAAGAGGCAATTAGTTATTATCAGGATGGATTAAAAATAGAATTAAGTCCTGATACTTTTTGGTTATATATCAGATTGGGTGGAATTTTCAGAGACCAAGGAAATTGTGAGCAAGCTATTAGTTATTATCATCAAGCAATGGAGTTGAATTATAATAATTCTTTGGTGTATATTGGATTAGGAGATATTTATAGAAAACAGGGAAATTTAGAAGAGGCGATTAGTTATTATCAGGATGGATTAAAAATAGAATTAAGTCCTGATACTGTTTGGCTATATCTAAGATTAGGTGGAATTTTCAGAGACCAAGGGAATTTTGAGCAAGCTATTAGTTATTATCAACAAGCAATGAAATTGAATCCGGATAATTCCTGGGTTTATATTGGATTAGGAGATATTTATCGAGAACAGGGAAATTTAGAAGAGGCTATTGTTTATTATCAGGATGGGTTAAACAGAGATTTAAGTCCTAAAAATATTTGGCTATATATTAGATTAGGGGGGGTTTTTCGATTGCAAGAAAATTTTGAGAAAGCTGTTAGTTATTATCAGGATGGATTAGAAGCTCTTCCACAAGATTATTGGTTACATATAAAATTGGCTGAAGTTTTTCATAAAGTTGGGAATTTTACCGCAGCAATTACTATTTATAAAAAGGCGATTAAATTACAACCAGACAATTGGGTTGGTTATAAAAATTTAGTTATAGTGAATAGGGATGTGGGTGATATTAAGGCGGCTTTAGAAACTTATGAAGCTGCGATAATTTTAAATTCTAATAATCCTAGTATATATGTTAATTTAGCAAATTTTTATCTAAATCATTTGCAAAATTTTGAGTCTGCTTTAAGTAATTATGAGAAAGCATTGAAATTAGATTCAAAAAATTTACTTGCCTCCCTCGGAAAAGGAAAAGTATTGGTTAAATTAGGTAGATTTGAGGTGGCTATAAAATTATTTAGTGAATTAGCTGAAGAGTTTTCGGATCAAACTTTGGTGTGGGAAAATTTAGCTAAAGTTGCTGAACAACAAAAAAATTGGAAAGTTGCATTAGAAACCTGGGAAATAGGGATAAATAAATTTCCTGAAAATTTATCTTTTTATGTTGCTAAAGGTAATGTATTAATTGAATTAGGTAGGTTGAAGGAAGCAGAAGATGTCTTTAATGATGTATTGGAAAAATTTCCCTATCAATCTGATGGTTTATGTGGTTTAGCTGGGGTATTAGAAAGGCAACAAAAGTGGGAGCTAGCATTAAAAATGTGGCAAGAAGTCATTGAAAAGTTTCCTAAACATATTATTGCTTATATGCGTTGTGGTGAGATTTTGATGAAGTTGGAAAAATTCCCAGAAGCGGAGTCAATTTTTCAGGAATTGTCCCAATATTCTAATGAAGGTTATCTCGGTTTAGGTAATTTATATTTTCGTCAATCCAAATATCAAGTAGCTATTGATAATTATCAAAAAGCTTGTAGTTCGGGAATAATTTTATCTGCTCATCCTCATTTTTTTCGATGCTTTTTGACTATTGGTAATTTAGATAAGATAAATGGATTTGTAGATGATTTTATCGCTAAAAAATATATATTTAATCAACATCGCTTGATTAATGAAATTATTGAAGCTTGTGAATTAGCTACCAAGGGTGAATTGGATGTAGCATGGAATCTTTATCAAATTAATTTAGAAGCTTGTCGAGATTTTTATAGTAAGAATTTACTAGAATATTTACAATATAATCACCTTTTATTTATTTTATCTATCTTAAGTATAGTGCGTTCTTGTTTAGCTAATAATCAACCTAAATTTGTTGAATATATTATTAATTTCGTGCATCAAAACCAGAAAATATTTGTAATTCAACATATTACTTTGTCAATGATTTATCTATACTTGGGACTTGATTATACAAGCTATAAAAAATATAAACAAGCGATTATATATCTGCAAAATAGCTTATTATTAAATCCTGAGAATCAGTCTAGCTTATCTCTACTAAAAACTACCCTAAAGCAACAACATAATCATTTTGCATATAAGATGCCTCTACTGGTTAATTCATCTAATAGCAAGATAGCTATTATAATTATTTCCTGCAAAAAAAATCTTGATAAAATCAAAATTTTGAGAGAAAAACTATATCAAAAAATTAACGTGCCTTACTGTTTCGTAATTGGTGATCCGGGATTAAGTTCTAATTGGCAAAATGAGGGGGATATTTTATATGTCAAATCTCCTGATAATTATGAATCTTTACCTCTCAAGGTTTTCCAAATATTTCAATGTTTGCATTGTTGTTTTGATTTTCAGGGAGTATTGAAGTTAGATGATGATACTTGGATTAAAGATATGCCAAGATTTTTAGAATTAATAGATTGTTTATCAACAGAATCTACTTATGATTATATGGGTAATATTATAGGATATTCTATCGGTAGGTCTTGGCATTTTAATAAATGTGAATCTAAATCTGTTGATAATAGTCCTTATGATTTGCCATTTGTGGCGCGATGGTGTGATGGTGGGAGTGGATATTTTCTTTCTCGAAAAAGTCTGGAAATTTTATCTGAATATACAATGAAATATCCTGGTTGTTTCCATGGGGAGTTGTATGAAGATGTGTTAGTAGCAAAGATTTTATATTTGAATGGTATTAAACCTTATGATTTTAATTTACTTAAGTTAGGAATTATTTCTAGTAATATTCAGCCTAATTTACAAGACTTAGATGCAGATTTTTTTTTAAAAGAGGGGCGAGAAGCTGCTAAACAAGGAGATTTTCAAGTTGCTATTGATAAGTTTCAAAAAGCTCTTGAAATTGAACCAGACCAACCCCTAAATATTTATAAAAATTTGAGTCAATTTTTTGTCGAAATAAATCAAGTAGAGCGAGCGATCGCTGTCTTAAAAGCAACAAGAGATAGATTTCCTGAAGATGCCAGTATTAATCTAAAGTTAGGAAATATTTTAGCTGATAAAGGAGAAACTTAATCTGCTATAAAATATTACACTCAGGCACTATAAATAGATCTCAATCAACCACTCTAATTCTTTTATTTCTTGCCCTATGATATGACTTTTTAATTTTTACTTAAAAAAATATGTTTTTAAATTTTGAATCAGTTTTAATTGTTACCTATGGTAGAAGTGGCTCAACTTTACTGCAAGGTATTTTGAATAATATTGATGGAGTTTTGCTCAGAGGTGAAAATAATAATTTTATTTACGGACTATATGAAGCTTACAAAAAATTGATAGATACTTGTAATAATCAAAATAATCAAAATACTTCTCAAACTAATCATCCTTGGTATGGAACAGAAGAAATAAATCTAGAATTATTTTTAGATGACTGTCAGCAAATGGTTAGAAATATTTTATTGGCTGATAAAAAAAATGATAAAAATATTGTCTGTTACGGGTTTAAAGAAATTCGATATTTTGAAGTCTATCAACAACAAAAAAGTATTGCTGATTACTTAGATTTTATCGCTAAAATTTTTCCCAAACCTGCTTTTATTTTTAATGTTAGAAATCTAGATGATGTCTTAAAAAGTGGTTGGTGGGCAAATGGGGATCAAGTAAAATCTAGAAATCAACTTATGCAGCTTCAAAATGCTTTTTATACCTATAAAAAAACTCACCCAGAGAATACATTTATAATTTCCTACGAGGAAGTAGTTTCACAATCAGATAATTTTCAATTATTATTTAGTTTTTTGGGTGCTGAATATCCAGAAAATATTGATAAAATTTTATCCATTCCCCACAGTTACGGTTCTAAGAATATTCAGACTTATCAAAATTTTATGCTTAAACTCACACCACCATCTTTATATAATCATTTATTTCGCGTCTGCCAAATTGATAATGTGCCAAACAAGATATTACCTGGTCAAGAATTTAATCTTGCTGGTGTAGTTATTCCCACAAATAATCAAATTTCTGTTTCGGCAATATATACAGTTTATTCTGGTCAAGTAATTCAAGGGGAATTCGGTTTAAGTTCTCCAGTATATGGCAAGAAGTATCCTGGAGTTAAGGTTAGTAAAAATGCTCGTTTTAAATTTCATAATATTATTGTTAATGAGTTAGCAAAATTAAATATATTTGTTGAAATAAATAATTATCAAAAAATAGAAATAGCTACACTTTATGCATCTTAAATTTTCTGACTACAAATGATCGATATCTGCAAAAGACTTTTTCAGCAAACCCCATTTAGGATTTCTATAGCCTAATTTACCACTTTTGTGTAATATAAGTTAATATTTAGTTAAAAATGTTAATAATTATCCTATATTTCCTATGTCTTCAAAAAAGACTATACAAAAATCAAAAATTGTGGTATGCGGTGCGGGTATTGGTGGCCTGACCACAGCAGCCTTATTGGCCCACAGAGGCTACGAAGTCCAGATATTTGACCAAGCGATTATTCCCGGTGGTTGTGCCTCAACTTTCAAACGGCGTGGTTTCACTTTCGATGTCGGTGCAACTCAAGTCGCAGGGTTGGAACCTGGTGGCATCCATCACCGCATTTTCTCAGAATTGGGAATAGAGATCCCAAAAGCTACCTATTGCGACCCTGCCTGTGCGGTATTTCTCCCCGGGGAAACTGAATCTATCAATGTGTGGCGGGACCCCCAAAAATGGCAGGAAGAAAGAAAACGGCAATTTCCGGGTAGTGAACCCTTTTGGCAATTAATGACAAAACTGTTTGAAGCAAGTTGGAAGTTTCAAAGCCGTGACCCAGTTTTGCCCCCCCGAAATATTTGGGATTTCTGGCAGTTAGTAAAAGCAGTGCGCCCGGATACTCTAATTACAGTACCATTTACTTTAATGACAGTAGCAGACGCATTACGGTTATGTGGTTTAAATGATAATCTGCGGTTGAAAACTTTTCTAGATTTACAACTGAAACTTTATTCTCAAGTTGGTACAGAGGAAACAGCTTTACTTTATGCTGCCACTGCTTTAGCTGTTTCTCAAGCTCCTCAAGGTTTATACCATCTCCAGGGAAGTATGCAAGTTTTGAGCGATCGCCTAGTTGCAGGTCTAAAAAGAGATGGAGGTAAGCTATTTATGGGTCATACTGTTGAAAATATATATGTAGATAATGGCAAAGCTAATGCGGTGAGAATTAGAAATCAGAAAACTGGGGAAACTTGGGTAGAAATTGCTGATCATGTTGTGGCAAATGTCACCGTACAAAACTTAGTTAAATTAGTGGCAAATAAAAATCAATTACATAGGTCACACCCAATGTCTGGTTACAAAAACCGAGTTGATAAACTCCCCTCTCCTTGGGGTGCATTTGTGATGTATTTAGGAGTCGATGAAAGTGCTATTCCGACAAATTGCCCGCCCCATTTGCAATTTTTCTATGATTATGATGGTCCTATAGGGGAAAATAATTCTTTGTTTGTGTCAGTAAGTCATCCGGGAGATGGTCGCGCCCCCAAGGGCAAAGCGACAATTACTGCTTCGAGTTTTACCGATACTCAGATTTGGCGACATTGCCAAGATTATCAGGAATTGAAGCGGAAATATACAGAGGAGGCGATCGCTCGTTTGAATAAATATTTTTATTTAAAACCAGAAACAATAGTTTATCAGGAAGCTGCCACACCTCGTACCTTTGTCAAATTCACCGCAAGGGATGAAGGCATAGTTGGTGGTGTTGGTCAGCGTCTGACAACTTTCGGACCTTTTGGAATTGCTAATCGGACTTCAATTCGAGATTTGTGGTTAGTGGGAGATTCGACTCATCCGGGAGAGGGTACGGCGGGAGTGTCTTATTCGGCATTGACTGTAGTGCGACAGATTGAAGCAGAGGAAGAGTTAACTGGGCTTTTCAGCTAAGTAGGGCAAAACAGGAATTCCTATTTGATTTTTTTGAAAAAATATAATTATAAATAATAGTACAGCCAACTATAATAATCCCATCTAATTCATGAAATAAATATACTGCTTGAAAATGGCTCTTATTAAGTAGTCTTTGTGTATAAATTCAAGATGAGATAGGTTTGTAATCTATCCCATCTTTTTGATGATTAGATTATAATTGTTAGTCTGATGAACAGCAAAAAAAGAATAAAGTTTCTGGAAACTAATACCTAATTTTTAGAAACCGTTACGACCCCAAATCACCATTGAAATAGAGAAGCCGAAAATAACTAACAGGGAAACCCAGCCTAATGACAAAATATCCATAACTGCTTTCAAAAAAAAATAAAAATTTACTCCAGATACTATAATATTTTATTTATGGCATTTTGACTATAAGAAAATCAAATAGAACAGAATATTAATAATAAGAATCAGGACTGACGCATAACCACTATATATAGTAGGGGTTGACGGCGGTCAACCCCTACAGATGGTGTATATTTTCATATTTTGCCTAAGTCCTGAATAATGTGTAATTTATTTTATTTGTCACCCCTCCAGGATAGATCTTCAGGTAGGGCAGTTTCTATTTCCAATTATAGCAAGACTTTTCAGAAATGGTATTATTATTTATTGACGCTCCTCAGGTGGGAAATAAATTTCGATTAGCTTTATTAGTCCGTGGTTTTCTGAATAGAATTTCCTATACACTTTACCTCATAGCCATCAAAATTTCCGATTTATCAATTGTTGCTCTTATCACAACTTTTAGTTCCTTATTTTTGTTAATAACTTCACCATTAATTGTGGGGGGATTTCCTCAGTTACTTAATATAATTGGTGTTTTATTAATTGTTTACTGTTGTATTGGGAAAAATAATTCTCAAAGAAAAAAAATATCAAAGAACGATTGTTAGGTGCAGAAATTATGGTTTAATGGGTACTTTTAATTACTATTTCTTAACTTAAATAATAAAAAATATGACATTTGATTTACAAACAAGATGTATCCGCTCAGTAAATAGGGGTAAGAAGAGAAAAAGTACAGGTAGTGTTGTAGAATAAGACTCATGACGCAAAAACTATCATCAGAGAAATTAATGGCTACATTACTGCAATCAATTAA
>JAKQYG010000109.1 GCA_023356515.1 Trichodesmium sp. MAG_R04
TATTTCTTTTTGTTGCCCACGCCAAACAATGGCATCCCCACCACAACGTTGATGATCTACTAAATTAGGATAACTTTGGCGCAAAGCAGCGATCGCTGCATCTTCTGTATAACCAATACCACCTTTTAGCCATTGTATAATTAAAACTCTATGAGACTGGTCTTGACTAATGCCTCGGCCTATTGCTTGTAATGCTTTACCTAAAGCACTGGTAGATTTACCTTTACCAGCACCAGTATAAATCTCAATCCCTGTTATATTATGAGCTTTAGCTGTGGGATGTTGATGAGGTTTCATTTCTGAATGTAAGTCAGCGATGTCCAATAAAGCTTGTGGAGCTGCACGACCCGTAGCTATAATTTCTAATTGTTCTGATTTATTCTTGATAGTATGAATTACTTCATCTACAGGCAATAAACCTAAGTCTAAAACAGGGTTGAGTTCATCTAATACTACTACTGAGTATAGGTCGGAGGCGATCGCTCCTTTTGCCACATCCCAACCACGTTGTGCTTCTTGATGGTCAAATTGAATGATTTGATCGGGGCCAAAATACTCAGAACGTCCTGTGCGTACTTGGTCTATAAGATGAGGAAAGCCTTTTTGTAGTGCTTCTATGGCAGCATCTTCATAATAAGATCGGCCAGGACCTTTGAGAAATCTAAGTAATAATACTCTGGTAGGAGAGTCAGAATGTATGCCAAGGCCAATAGAACGTAAAACTACTCCCAAAGCTGCCTGGGATTTACCTTTACTTGCTCCATCGTAAACATGAATTTGACCCACAATTCTTTCTGAGATAAGTTGTGCAGTGCGTATACCAATTCCGTTTCTTCTCATAAAATGATTGACCTCTCCTAATCTAATTTTTTTCCATAATTAGTCAAAACTTTATTTGTTTTAAAGTTTCAACCTCTCCTTATTTTATTAATCCATTCATCAATATAATAGGTATCCCTCAAAATTTGAAAGCTGTTATCTTTAAATTAATTTAATTGATAAAAAAATTGATATACCTGGTTCAAATTATTCAATTATTGTGACTATGGTAAAGTAGGAAACTTGTCATAGCTATTCTCAACGCTTAGACTTTATTCGCTTTAATTATAAATTTTTTTTGTAGCTCTGAATTGCTAGGCTTTTTTTCAAAATCTATATTATTCTTAGCAGAAAGCTAAACTCTCATTCTAAACAACATGGACACAGGCAAATAATTTTTCTAATTTGGCTTGTTGCTACTTCCTCAGATATACCCTATAGTTATATTAGTTATATTTGGTATTCGTATTATTTTTAATCTATGTATTATACATATAACATAGGCTAAGTTAATATGCAATATGTTCAGAAAAGGAAGATATAGCGTCTCAGACTTAAAAGTATATTTGAAACAAATTTTAGTTTCTTTGTCTGCGGAAATTAACTATGAATTTAACTATTTTACCTTTAAGGGTAATTATTTCTCAATCTTTAATTTTATTAGTAATAATTGCCATCGAATCATATTTTTTTCAACTAAGACTTAATTTAACACCAAAAGTCAGTGTTGAATATGCAACTGTAATAAATTTAATTTCTACTTGTATAGGATGGGTTCTCTTTTTCTATGGTGTAAGTCTATTACCAAGCATGTGGGAAAAACAAATGGTAGCTTATATTTTATTTGGTAAGATTGGCGCTATTTATCCTGGGTTTATGCTTTTTATATTTTTGTTTTTTTTGATTTCTCTAATTATCAAGTTAGTAGGTTTTAATTTTTGTGATTCTTTATGGAATGAAAAGTCTAAAAATCCTGCTGCTGGCACGAAGATATATCAAGTATTTAGAGAGTTAAGAACACCAAAGTTTATGGTGATTCTAGTAGCTCACACTTGCAGTAACTTAGCAATAGGGTTGATTTTATTTTTACAGAGGTCTCAGCTAACATGAAAGAAATTTGGAAAAGTCTGACTGATTTTTTTGGGTCTATTATTAGTTTTCTGAAGAAGACACTTGATTTTATTTTGCCTCCTAGATTTTGGCATTGGCGAACGTTTTTATTATTGACAATATTTTTATGGTTGTTGTCAATTATTATTAGTGAACTTGATAGTAACAAGGAAGAGGAGATTTATTTTATTTCTAGTTTGAGTTGGCTATCTTTAACAATTGCTGTGGGATGGCGTACTAATCAAAAACCATTTGTTCTCGGTAAATTAAGTTTTTCTCCTTGGATAATAGGGGGATTAATTTGTTTTCTATTATATGAAAATTTGGAAACTAATATTCAGTATATTGCAATTGTTATTTGGCCAGTAATTTCTATCTGTTTTGCAGGGATGATTTTAGTATTAAATTCTTATGAAGCAGAAAAAAAAGTAAAAATTTATCAATTATCAAAATCAAGTTTTGTAATTTTAATGCTGGTTAGTTTTTTGCTTAGTTGTTGGTTGAAGTTACATTTTATGATTCAGTTTATGGTAAAACAATACCCAACAATGGCAGAAAATGATTTAAGTCAAAGTACCTTTGTTTATCGATTAATAACACCTTCAATCAATGATTATCGAGGCACAAAAATTTTAAACTTAATGGAGCAAAAGTTAAAAAATGATTTGGGTAATCAAAGGTTGGGGTTATCAGTACCTAAGATGAAGTTGAGATTGGAAAATATTAAAAATGAAGCAACTAAGGAAATATCTGTAGTTAAAGAAGATGATTTATGGAAGTTACAAACACCAATAGTTGCTAACCAGTCTGGATATCAATTAGAGTTACAATTATTTTGGAGAGGACCTACAGCTAAAGATGAAAGTTATTATTTGAATAAAAGTTGTAAGATAAGTGAAAAAGTTGGTCAAAGAAGTTCTGGTTCTAATGGACAAAATGAAGCTGTACCAATTAGGGTTGGTGATATTAAATGTGGTGCTGTAGATAAGAAGATTGTTAAACTAGAAAGCCAACAAGAAAATATCAAAAAAATTTAAAATTTGAAATAAAAAAAATTCAGTTGGAGGTCAGATAATATTCTATGAATGGTAGTAGAATTATTAAAATTGCTAAGAATGTATTTTCCGAAGCAATTCGCGATCGCATCCTTTATATAATCGGTTTATTTGCTGTATTGATGATAGCTGCTGTGAGATTAATTCCAGAATTATCTGTAGGCACAGAGGATAAAATAATTTTAGATTTTGGGTTGGCAGCTATTAGTATTTTAGGTTTAATTGTGACTGTTTTTGTCGGTACGGGTTTAGTAAACAAGGAAATTGAAAAACGTACTGTTTATATTTTAGTTGCTAAACCTTTGAGTCGTTCAGAATTAATTATTGGTAAACACATTGGTTTATCGGGAGTTTTAGCTGTTTTATTAATAGCTATGACTATAATATATGGATTGATTCTTAGTTTAAGTGGAATTGATTATCCTGTAGGTAGCATTTTAGTAACTGTAATATTTATATTTATTCAATTGTCCTTACTTACGGCAGTGGCTATTCTATTTGGTGTATTTACGAGTTCTTTATTAGCAACATTATTTACATTTGGTATCTATTTAATGGGAAATCTAAGTAGGGATTTGGTGAAGTTGGGCGATTTAAGTGATAACCCTGGAATTAAAAAGTTAATGATGGGATTATATGTTGTATTACCAGATTTAAGCAGATTAGATTTGAAAAATGATGCAGTTTATGGTCTACTACCAAGCATGGATAATTTATTTACTAATTTGGCTTATGCTTTGCTCTATACAATGTTGCTTTTATCAATTACTATTGCTATGTTTGCTAGGCGAGAATTTTGATATAGTAATTCCCATTTTTTAGGGAGTAGGGGAGTAGTAAAAATAAGGGTAATTCTGCATAATAATGGTAAAATGTAAATAGGTTAAAATTGAATTTTCTAGTTATACACTATCCTAAATCTCAATCCACTAATCTACTAAAATTATCTATACTAACTCCAAGCTTTTCCAAGCATTCGAGTTTTTGTTACATAAACTCTTATAGAATTGCTGTGCTAAATTTATATGTAATATGCGGTATATATTTGATTAGGAAAAAGATAATGTTAATCAAAAAACTAGAAGAACTAAAAAATATATTTACTGAAATGGAGAAAGCTTTAATTGCTTATTCTGGTGGAATAGATAGTACTTTAGTTGCGAAAGTTGCTTATGATATTTTGGGAGATAAAGCTTTAGCTGTCACTGCTGTTTCACCTTCTTTATTGTCTGAAGATTTGGAAGATGCTCGAATTCAAGCAGCAGTTATTGGTCTTCTTCATGAAGAAGTAAATACTCATGAAATGGAGAATAAAAATTATACTTCTAATCCAATAAATCGTTGCTATTTTTGCAAAAGTGAATTGCATGATACTCTGAAAAATTTGGCATTAAAAAGAGGTTATTCTTATGTAGTAGATGGTGTTAATGCTGAGGATTTACGAGATTATCGTCCTGGTATTCAAGCAGCAAAAGAAAGAGGCGCAAGATCGCCTTTAGCAGAAGTAGGAATGAACAAGTTTGAAGTTAGACAACTTGCGAAATATTTAGATTTACCTTGGTGGGATAAACCTGCTCAACCTTGTTTAAGTTCGCGGTTTCCTTATGGGGAAAAAATAACTTTAGAAAAGTTACAAAGGGTAGGACGTGGAGAAAGATATTTGCGATATTTGGGATTAAAAAATTTACGGGTACGTTCGGAAAAAGATACTGCTCGTATTGAAATTTTGCCAGAAAAAATTACGGAGTTTGTGTTAACAATAGATTTGCCTCAGTTGGTGGAAAAATTTAAAGAGTTTGGCTTTATTTATGTGACTTTAGATTTAGAAGGATATCGGAGTGGGAAGTTAAATCAGGTTTTGTCACCAGAGATATTAGACGGATAATTTATGATTCAATAAAGCCTTGGGATTACTTTTTTAGAAAATTTTATAACATTGTACTTAAGCTATAACCTTTGGAGTTAGCTTTCTAAATTTGAAAAAAAAATGCCTCACAACTTTTATTTTTTATGAATAATTGTGAAAATTATAAAATCAATGATATGCTCTGATTAACCAACAAAAATTATTTAATTAAGTCAAGTTATGTTATCTTTTATTCGTTCAGATCTTAATAATCTTAAAGCTTATACTCCTCATACTGGTGTTGGCTCAGACATTCCTTTGGATCGATTAGATACTAATGAATGTCCTTATGATTTGCCAGATAATTTAAAGCAAAAATTAGCTGAAGTTTATCAAGATTTAATTGAAACAAACCGTTATCCTGATGGTAGTCATTTAAGACTAAAAGAAGGAATCGCTCAATACGTAAATGAAGCAACTCCTTCAGCTAATATTTCTGCTACTAATATTTCTGTTGGGAATGGTTCTGATGAATTAATTCGCTCTCTATTAATTGCTAGTTGCTTAGGAGGCGATGGTTCTATTTTAACGGCAACTCCTACTTTTTCTATGTATTCTATTCTGGCTAAAACTTTAGGTATTTCCGTGCTAAATGTAGAGAGAAAAGAATCGAATTTTGAAATAGATATTGCTGCTGCTCAGGATACTATTAATCAAATAAAAAATCCTTCTTTAAGGGTGGTATTTGTTGTTAACCCAAATTCTCCAACTGCTAATGCTTTAACTTCTAAAGAATTATCATGGTTGCGGAGTCTGCCAGATGATATTTTAGTAGTAATTGATGAGGCTTATTTTGAGTTTCATCAAATTTCCGTAGTTGAAGAATTAGAGCGACATCCTAATTGGGTTATTTTAAGAACTTTTTCTAAAGCTTTTAGGTTGGCTTCATTGCGGGTAGGATATGCGATCGCTCACCCAAAAGTTATTATTAATTTAGAAAAAGTTCGCCTTCCCTACAACTTATCAAGTTTTTCTCAAGCTGCTGCTCAGTTAGTGCTTAATTATAGCCAAGATTTACTATCTTTTATTCCAGAAATTTTGAGAGAAAGAGGTAAATTGTTTACTACTTTTGCAGAAATTCCTGTTTTGAAGGTTTGGGAAAGTGCTGCTAATTTTTTATATATTAGACTTACGGATGAAGGATTAAAGTTAATGGGTGAAAGTTCTCAAGATAAAAGTTTAAATAGTTTAATGCAGCAACTTAAAAATCAGGGGACTTTAATTCGTCATACTGGTGGAGGGTTAAGAATTACGGTAGGCACTCCTGAAGAAAATCAGCGCACAGTTGAGAGAATTAAAAGCATTTTTTGATATCTTCATGGTTTCTTTGGCTCAACGAATTGCACTCAGCAAACCATAGTTAACTTCTAGCAATTGAGTTGACTAGGTTGTGGGGCCTGGCAGCACCTATAGCAACCTGTGCTAGTATGTTTGCATAATACAAATTGCTACTAATATAATATATGTGAAAGTATTGGTAAAAGAAGCAAAAATTAGACTAAACCAGTTAGCTTGAACTATAATTCAACATGACTCAGGTAAGGCGCAAACTACTATGATATGGGACCATGAGGTGGGCTTTTGAGACTATAGAACTGCCAAAAAAACCCTTAACTGAACTGTATTGGACTATAGTTCTTTATTCATTGATACTAATCAGTTTTAGTTACTAATTAAGCAATAAACTATAACCAATTTAAGTTTTTGTAGCTGTAAGTTTAATACTGACCAAGAATCAATTTTGATGGGTCATCAGTTATCATAAGATAACTAAGTAACAAGTCTACACCATACCCTAGATTAGTTTAAGAACATGTCATTTTTCCAAGAAAACTCCCATAGAACGGAATTTTTGATAACGCAGTTTTAGGCGTTGTTGACTGCTTAACTGGCTTAAATAATCTAGACTTTTAACTATGGCCATTTTTAGGTTTTTGGCTGCCTCCAATGGGTTAGCATGAGCGCCACCATCGGGTTCTATAACTATATCATCAATAATCCCTATCTTTTTTAAATCCCAAGCAGTTATCTTCAAAGCCTCTGCTGCTTGGGGAGCTTTGCTAGCATCTTTCCAGAGAATGGCCGCACAAGCTTCAGGGCTAGCAACTGTATATATAGAATGTTCTAGCATCAGTAACTGATCACCTACTCCCACACCTAACGCTCCACCCGAACCACCTTCCCCAATTACTGTACAAATTATTGGCACCTCCAGACGAAACATTTCTCGTAGATTATAGGCGATCGCTTCTCCTTGTCCTAATTTTTCAGCTTCTACTCCTGGCCATGCCCCTGGAGTATCGATAAATGTCAAAATTGGCATTCCAAACCGATTGCCATGCTCCATAAATCTAATTGATTTTCGATATCCTCCTGCTGAAGCCATACCAAAATTACGAGCGACATTATCTTTTGTATCTCGTCCTTTTTGATGACCAATAATTACTACAGACATACCATTTATTCTGGCCAAACCTCCTACTATTGCTGGGTCATCACTACCAACACGGTCACCATGTAATTCTATCCACTCATCACTAATTGCTTGGATATAATCAAGAGTATTTGGTCGTCTAGGATGACGGGCTAACTGTAGTTTTTGTACAGGGGAAAGACTACTAAAAATTTCTTGACGTAGTTGAGTTGCTTTTGCTTCTAATTGATTAATTTGCTCATAAATATCTATACTATTGCAATCTTTAGCCAGTTCACGAATCTGATTTATACGGTTTTCCAATTCTGCCAGAGGCTTTTCAAAATCTAGTAAAATTTTACGTTCTGACTTGGGCACACAAGGTTTCTCATTCTAAGTTAAACAATGACATTTGTAACTATACCATATTTGACCGGTTTTTTATAAAATCAAAAATCTTTTTGAAAGGACTCAGGTGATAACAATCCACCTGAGTTAGAGGGTGTTTTTAACAGCTACAGCCTTTACTAAATAACGGATTAGGCCATGGGACAAGCCTACTTTTACAGCATGATTTAGATATTTGATGCAAAAATAACTAATAAGGGAATCATTATTTTCCCTATACAAGGAAATAATAACCCTGACAAGATTGGGAAAAAACTGCGACATTTACCGAAAAATTGGGTTTAAAGCCTCGCCCATAAGCGGGCAACTTTATTAGTTGATTTTTTTTCACAGGCTATGTTGTAATGCCTTTTAGTTCACAAGAAATATATTAGTCGAGTCGCGGGTGGGCAATCCGAGACACAAGACGGACATTGAGGCCGGCGACCAGACTACTGCCAAAGTAGCAGCAGCCTGTGAAATGCAAACCTGCCGAGGGGCTACGGCTCGCTATGAAACCCGTTGCCTTTAGGCCGGAGATGATGTAAATAATGACGAGGGGCGGCAGGAAATCCCAATTGACTCTCTTAGTCTGCCTTACTAAGTTTCTAAGGTTTAGGCAACTTGTTCCCAGAATGAGAGTAAGTAGCGTCTGTGTCCCTCTGGAGTTTTTATGTATTCAATTAAACCTTCATCCGCCCATCTCGATAAGATCTTAGGGTGATAGCCGAATTTTTCTTGTACTTGCTTAGAGGTTAAATACATCCTGTCCGTTTCCCTCCTATTTTTCCCTATATATTATTACCCTATATCTCTAACTTAATGGCCTGACTTTGTAGAATTTCTACCACGAGCAGATTTTTTACTACTGGCCTTAGCCTGCAAAAGTTCCAGAGCCTTTTCCAAAGTCACTTCCTCAACAGATATATCCTTTGGCAGAGAAACATTAACCTTACCATGCTTCACATAAGGTCCGTATCGACCATCATAAACACATACTGCTTCCCCATCTTCAGGATGTTTACCCAAATCTTTGAGTGGAGGTGCAGCTTTAGCACTACCCCTCCTTAATCTTTTAGGTTGAGCTAATAACTCCAAAGCCCTTTCCAAAGTAATAGTCAAAACATCATCCCCACCTTTCAAAGAACGATAGTCTTTACCCATCTCCTTTCCTTGGTCATGAACAATATATGGACCAAAACGTCCTAAGCTAGCTTGAATTTGACAACCAGTTTCTGGATGAGTTCCCAAAGTACGAGGTAATGATAATAACCCCACGGCCAGATCCAAGTTTACATCCTCCATATTGACACCCTTCGGCAAAGAAGCTCGCTTTGGTTTCTTCTTATTACCCTCAGACTCATTGCCCAACTGTACATAAGGACCATAACGACCAGTCATTATATAGATAGGTTTATCTTCTTCTGGATGAATTCCTAACTCCTCAGGACCCTCTGTTTTTTGCTTCAGCAGTTTGTCTATTTGTTCTAGGTCTAAGTCTGATGGGGTTAAATCTTCAGGAATAGAAGCTTTGACTATGTTCTCGCCATTTTCTGCCTCAATATAAGCGCCAAACTTACCAACACATATACGATAAGTCATCTCCGAATTAGCATCCAAATTATCTAATTTAATAGTCCGGGCTAACTTAGGGTCAATTTTATTTTCCTGTTCCTTGATTTGAGTATCAAGTCCACTATCCCCAAAATAAAATTTTTTGAGGTAAGGCAACCACTCAGCTTCACCAGTAGAAATGTCATCTAAGGTTTGTTCCATGCGGGCAGTAAACTTGACATCTACAAACTCAGGAAAATGTTTTTCTAATAACGTTGTAACAGCAAAAGCGGTAAATGTTGGAACTAAAGCATTACTCTGAAGTTTGGCATAACCACGGTCAACAATAGTACCAATAACAGTAGCATAGGTACTCGGACGACCAATACCTTCACTTTCTAAAGTTTTTACTAGAGACGCTTCAGTAAACCTGGCAGGTGGCTGAGTTTCGTGACCCACTACTGCTATTTCTGTGCAAGTAGGATGGTCTCCCTGTTGCATCGGAGGCAAAGGTACTTCTTGATTTTCCAAAGCCGCTTCTGGATCATCAGATCCTTCAACATAAGCCCGGAGGAAACCAGGAAAATCTATGCGTTTCCCATTAGAACGAAAACCTGCATTTTCTACTTGTAAATTAACTGTAATATGAGTTTGACGAGAATCAGCCATTTGACAAGCTACTGTCCGTTTCCAAATTAAGTCATAAAGAGCAAATTCTTGATCCTTCAATCCTGTTTCCTGAGGAGTACGGAAAGTTTTACCTGCAGGGCGAATAGCTTCATGAGCTTCTTGAGCACCCTTACTTTTAGTAGTGTATTGTCTAGGTTCAGGACTTAGATATTCTAGGCCATACATTTTCTCAACACAACTTCGGGCAGCAGCGATCGCCTCATCAGACAAATGTACTGAGTCTGTCCGCATATAAGTGATGAAACCCTGTTCATATAAACTTTGGGCTGTCCGCATTGTTTGTCTAGCACCCATTCGTAGTTTGCGGTTAGCTTCCTGTTGTAAGGTAGAAGTAGTAAATGGTGGAG
>JAKQYG010000011.1 GCA_023356515.1 Trichodesmium sp. MAG_R04
AGGTGTCCGTCGGTGTTGCAAACTACAAGCTAAACCAGCAACATCACTGAGTACACCACCTCCAATGATCAAAACAGGTTCGTTACGGGATACATCACAGCCATCCTTGCCCAAGAATTGCAATATTTTATGGACTGTATCAGGATTCTTATCTGATTCCCAAGCACGACAGACAAAAGTTTTCAGAGGAATATCATTCTGCTTAAAGTAATCCTCCAGTGGTTCTTTGTAAAGTTCATCTACCGTATGATCAACAACTGCTATACATCGACCACGACTTTTATAGATTTCAGCTAAAACAGGGTTAGATGGGTTTAAAACTCCGTTTACTAATTTTACCTCTGACTGGAGACTAAATGTAGCAGAAATTTGGAATGAACGACCATCCTCTGTTGCCTTTATTTCTCCACGACCATCATACCACTGTGAAGTACGATATTTATTGGCGTGGTCGCGCCGAATACTTGGATCAAATACGAAGTCTGGCTGATTGACTTCATTAACTACCACTACAGAATTTAATGTTGTGCTGCTCATGATTACTATTCCATTGGTAATTGTTTACTTGAGAGGTCTTGTCTGGTATTGTTTCCCAGCAGACTTATGCGCCTACACTTTGTAGTAGCTTAATTTCACACCTAACTAATTATTGAGATGCATTCAACCTAAGGTGGGCTATGGCATCGCTTACCAAGCAATCTATCGAAATTATCATCAATATAACCCCATTGGGATTTCTTAGCAAGCTAGTTAGTCAATTTCTAAAACAACTTCCTGAAATTCCTCCTAATTAATCCTTAGTTTTTTGATTGTTGACTTATTGTCTTTATATTTTCAATTATAAGTTTAACCTTAATCTTCAGTTATTTTACTTCACATTTAATTTGCATTTATTAACTTTTGTTCACTTTATATTAGCTTATTTAATGATAAAAAAAAATAATCCTTTATTATGATATTATTAAATGTTTATTTGTTTTTATGGCCATTTAGTTGTCAGCTCAAGCAAAAAGTATTACAACCTTTGTTTAGAAAGGGATTTCAGTCATATAAGTATGCTAGTGCCCAGTTAGAACAGGGGGGTAAATGATATGATGAATAATTAAGTTTTATTACAAATATTTACAGCAGATATCCTTTTGAGAAAAAACTACATTTTGTACTTATGTCCATAATCATCGATAATAAGAGCAAATTTATTCCTGACCCTAGTTAAGAACCAAATGTTAATTAACTAGGGTCAGGACTTAGGCAGTACCGCTATATATAGTGCAAAAATTTATTATTTTTAAAATATTTCCACTACAGTTAGTGCCGTTCCATAAGTCCTATTAATATTCTTGCCATTGGACATTCGAATTAATCAGGGGAGGAATATTGAAATAGAATATTATTTCTGTAAGAAGCATTATTGTTGCGGATTTATAACTCCGGGATCATTGCTCGTTGCTCGTTGCTCGTTAACTGTTGCAAGTTATGGTTAAATGCCTGTAATTTAATTCCCCATTATTACTCCATATATCTAACATATCTAGAAGCGCCTGCTTGCATTGTTTGTATTGGTCATCCTAACTCTTGATGGATTGTAACGTTGTTTACCAGATGATATGAGTAGTTCAAAGTAAATATTTATTACTTGTTCCCTACTCCCTAATCCTTAAAGCCTAACTACTTCTGATGGTGATTTTGATACTTAATTCTAGTACCAGCCCATAGTAGTTTTTCTCTGAGAGTCTGGAAAAATGAATAATTTTCCCGTAGAGTAATAAACTTAGCTTGACAATCTGCCATGCGCACATCTACCCTTTGTCCCGGCCAAATAGCAGTACATAAAACTCCATCTGCCCAGAGTTTAGTAGTTAGATCCTGTTCCTGCAAAGGCCAAATACTAACTACACAACCAGGAGGAATTACAATAGGACGACTAGAAAGACTTAAAGGGCAAATTGGTGTTACAGAAATGGAAGTCATACCAGCATGCATAATCGGCCCATTAGCAGAAGCAGTATAGCAAGTTGAACCTGTAGGGGTAGCAATAATTAATCCATCTCCTTGATATTGGTCTACTACCTCACCATCAATTTCTACTTCCAATATAGAAGTGGGCATTCTGTCAGCAGCAGCGGGTTTAATACAAAATTCATTTAAGGCTAAAAAGCGATCGCCTGCTGGTTTAACCCTAAAGCGATCGCCTTCAAAGACTGCTGACTGCAACATCATTCGTAGTTGTAATGCATAGCGGTCTTCAAACAATCTATCCCATACTTTCTCTGTATCCTTAAAATCCTCAAAATTCTCCGTTAAAAAGCCTAAGTGTCCTCCTATATTGACTGCTAATATAGGAGTACCTTCCGCTGCGAGATGTCTAGCTGCAGCTAATACTGTACCATCTCCCCCTAAAACTACTGCCAAATCAATTTTATGAATGCTAGAGGCGAGAAAAACTGGATAAGGATTATCTTTTGGCCCACTGGGACCCATTAATACTTGGCATCCTCTATGTTCCAACTGCCTAGCACATTGTTCTGCATAATGACGACTCATATAATCTTTGGCCTTATGAGCAACAATTACTCGTTTAATATCCATAGTTAATATTTTAGATTTTAGATATAAATTAGGATAATTTCTGCATAAGGTGTAATTATATAGCAATACCTAAATAAGCCATTGATTGCTTATAATTAGGTCGTCTTCGGGTTTAAATCCCAGTCTATAGATATTCCACACTATAAAATATTCATCATTTTTGTGCTTTTCTGTATAGCTTGGACAGGAATTACAGAAATTTAACTTGAAAAATTCATATGTATATGTAGTGGAAAATGTTATCAATCTTCACTGGATGTACCGCCTGTGGGTAAATCCCACTGATAAATATTATGCTATCACTTAATTATTGCTAGTGTTTTCACATCCAAATCCACACCGATAGCATAAGTTGTAATATTTGGGCAGCCATTAGGTGTCTAAAGTTAGAAGTCAGAAATCAAAATGTCAAAGGTTTTTACTTAGAATCAAATGTTATAAAAATTATCACAACTACAAATTGTTGATATGATAAAAATTTACCATAATAATTTGCTGACAGGAAACAAAAATAATGGCCAGAATGTACTATGACACTGATGCTAACCTAGACATCTTCAATGAGAAAACAATCGCCATCATTGGGTATGGTTCTCAAGGTCATGCTCATGCCCTTAATCTCAAAGATAGTGGCTCAAAGGTAATTGTCGGTCTCTATCCAGGCAGTAAATCTGCTGCCAAAGCAAAAGCAGCAGGTTTAGATGTTTATTCAGTAGATGAAGCTGCTGAAAAAGCAGACCTAATAATGATTTTATTGCCAGACGAAGCACAGAAAACCGTCTATAGAAAACAAGTTGAACCCCATCTCAAAGAAGGAAAAACTTTGGCTTTTGCCCACGGTTTTAATATTCACTTTGGTCAAATTATTCCTCCAGAAAACGTGGACGTAGTAATGGTGGCACCAAAAGGCCCTGGACATCTAGTCAGACGCACTTATGAACAAGGAGAAGGAGTTCCCTGTCTATTTGCTATTTTCCAAGATGCCTCTGGTCAAGCACGCGATCGTGCTATGGCTTATGCTAAAGGTATTGGCGGTACTCGCGCTGGTATCCTAGAAACCACCTTTCGGGAAGAAACTGAAACAGACCTCTTTGGTGAACAAGTTGTTCTCTGTGGTGGCCTCAGTGCCTTAATTAAAGCTGGATTTCAAACTCTAGTAGAAGCTGGATATCAGCCAGAATTAGCATACTTTGAATGTCTCCATGAAGTTAAACTTATAGTAGATCTAGTTGTCGAAGGTGGTCTAGCAAATATGCGTGACAGTATCTCTAATACTGCTGAGTTTGGGGACTACACTCGCGGACCTCGCATCGTTACCGATGAAACTCGTACTGAGATGCAAAAAATCTTAAGCGAAATTCAGTCTGGTCAGTTTGCCCGAGAATTTGTCATGGAAAACCAAACAGGTAAACCTGTATTTACTGCGATGCGTCGCCAAGAAGCAGAACATCCCATTGAAGAAGTTGGAAAAGACTTACGCGCTATGTTTAGCTGGTTAAAGAAACGCTAAAAATTTCCTAGAGGGACTTTTGGTGTCAAAAAATCTCAAAGTACCTCTAGGAAAAGGGAAAAGGTCATTTCAGTTATTAGTAAAGTCTTGCCTTTATTAGACATTTCTAGAAAAGTTTCTCAAAACCAGGCCCCCCTGTTTCAAAATCTGCATTTTTGGAGTTCTCTGGCCATTAGACAAGGGAGATATTACGATTAAATAAGTTTTATTTCGTTTTGCTGCTCACTTTATTAAATGCTACTCTGTTTTAATAGGAACCTCTAAGTTTTCCACAGCTTCTTCTGTACGTTGATTAATATTTTGAGGTTTTAACCAATCAGGCCATAACCCAAATATAAATTTACGACTTTCTAAACTGCCATTTTGGATGGGTTCGGGAATGAATTCTAAACTATCTCCAAAAGTGACAAAAACTATAACTGCAATGACAAATAACCATATTAAATTCTTGTTCATAAGCTGATATTAGTTATATTTATAGCACTTCTCAGGCCAGTAAGGTACTGTGCTGAATGTCCTATTCTACTACTATATCCAGGACAAACACCTCTAATTTGCCTATTCTTAATAAGCTATTAACTATTTAGATTCCCTATTCTGATAACAACCAATGAAAGTAAGAACTTTGTACAGTAAAGATTTGGCCTTCTAAATTCTAAATTCTAAATTACTAATATGCATTTGAAATTAAGTATTAGCTAATAATACTTTAACCAGGATTTGCCTTAGATTTGTCGAATATTTTAGAGTATTTACAGGTTTAGCAAGTTGTATGATATCCTACCAAATTAAAACCACCAATTTGCTATGTAATCTTAAATGTTTATATAAGATAATATATTTGAAAATTCTATGCGTCTAGAGCAGTTGCAAGCATTTCTATGGGTTGCAGAAACGGGTAGTTTTCAAGAAGCAGCAGGAAAATGTAACGTCACCCAATCAACAGTCAGTCGGCAGGTACAAGCCTTAGAAGCGGAAGTAGGTGCTACCCTATTTCATCGTAGCAAAAAAGCCAAACTCACCCTAGCAGGGGAATGTTTATGGCCTTATGCTAAAAAAATTTGTCACGCTTGGAACACTGCCAATCAAGAAATAGCAGAAATGTTTGCTGGAAAAAAAACAGAATTATGTGTCGCAACTATTCACTCTGTCTCTGCTATCTACCTTCCTCCAGTCTTGCAAAGATTTTCTAGGGACTATCCAGAAGTTAAATTACGAGTAACTTCTCTAGGAAGCGATCGCGCTCTTAAAGTTCTCAAAGACGGTTTAGTAGATATAGCGATTGTTCTTAATAACCGCTTATTGACCACAAGTTCAGAAATGTTAGTGGATGCTCTCTACACTGAACCTATAGAAGTATTAATTGCAGCAAACCATCCCCTCGCTCAATACAAACAAATACCCTGGGCAGAACTTATTTACTATCCTCAAGTTATCTTCAGAGATGGGTATGGAATGCAGAGATTAGTCAAAGAACAATTTGAGCGACTCGGAGCCAAACTCAATGTAGCATTAGAAGTAAATACCCTCGATGCTTTTCGAGGGGTAGTGCGACAAGGAAATTTAATAGCCTTACTGCCCGGTTCAGCTTTAATAGATGCTAGGCTTGATCCTACTCTAGCTATTAAAACAATAGATATAACTCCTACAATTTCTAAGGTATCTTCAATCAAACATCCAGTTTGGAGTTGTGAGGTGGTGATAGTGACAACTAGTGATCGAATGAAAATTCCGCCAATCAAATATTTTTACGAGTTAGTTAAAGAATTAATTCCAAAAGGAGTTAGAAACGCTAAAAATCATCTCTGATATCAAATCCCCATAATTAGGGGTTTGCTGATTAAATCCAAAAGTATTGACTTAGCATTTTTCAATTCGAAAAAAGTGTCTAATTTTTGGTCCTGAGAGCTCAAAAAGTTAGTATTTTTGGCGTTTCCATGGCAGAAAAATCAAGGGAAAAATATATCCTACTAACTCCTCTACCAATTTCCCTTTCCTCTGTAGGGACGTTGCATGCAATAGACCTCTCCAAACACGCCAATTTTGGAACGGCGGGGTAAGGTTTTGAGAACCATTTCTGGAGATATCCAATGTCCCTGCTAGACATCCTGGGAAATGGTTCCCTCACTCTTCAACTTTTTCCTACTTAGAATATCTTTCTAAAGCTAACTGAATCAAAGTATCTACTAACTCATCAAAAGGAATACCGCTAACTTCCCAAAGAATAGGATACATACTGGTTGCAGTAAAGCCAGGCATAGTATTGATTTCATTGATCAAAATTTCTCCCGTTTTTTCCACATAGAAAAAATCTATCCTCCCTAAACCTGCAGCATCTACTGCTAAAAATGCCTTGGTTGCCATTTCTTTAATTTGAGTAGCGATCGCCTCACTCACCGGAGCTGGAATCGATAAATCTGCTTTTCCTCCTGCATACTTAGTTTCATAATCATAAAAATCACTATCATAAGTAATCTCACCAACTATAGAAGTTTTCGGTACATCATTCCCCAACACCGCACATTCTAGCTCTCTTGCTTCCACAGCAGTTTCAACAATAATTCGACGGTCATAACTGGCAGCATTATCCAAAGCTTTTTCTAATTCTGAACGGGAGCGTACTTTGGCAATGCCCACCGATGATCCTAAGTTCGCAGGTTTAACAAAACAAGGATATCCTAAGGCTGCTTCAATATCATCACACAATTTAGGAAAAATACAAGGATTAGACCAAATTTGCGATCGCGTTACTGCCTGATATTTCACTTGAGGCAAACCTGCATGGTCAAAAGCGATTTTCATCGCTATTTTATCCATACCCATTGCTGAACCCAAAACTCCAGACCCTACAAAGGGAACCTGCATTAACTTTAGTAAACCCTGTATGGTGCCATCTTCCCCATTCGGACCGTGGAGAACTGGAAACCAAACATCTACCTGTGCTGTTTGAGGGGGAATTTGCCAGAGATTAGAAGAGGTATTAGAATCATTATTATTTTCATTTTTCAACTGTAACAATGCTAGATTATCAGAGTCTAGTACCTGCTGAGAAAAATTACTTGGTTGCCAATAACCATCTTTTTGAATGTAAATTGGTATTAATTCATATTTATCTGTATTTTTACCCTGAGTTAAAGCAGTAGCGATCGCTTTGGCAGAGCGAATAGATACCTCATGTTCCCCAGAGCAACCACCGAATAATAAACCTACTCGTAATTTTGTCATTATCAGATTCCTTTAACAGAATTGTATTTTAGATAGATTATCATATCTAGCTTAATTAGCTAAAGGGATGACAAAACATCTAAAAACTAGCAATTGGCAGGTGGTATGGTTTAATTTCGACTAAAATTGATTACTCCTTTCATTTTTTCAGGCATTAGCAACAGGTTTACTGTCTCCCCGTTAGGTCAATCAGTTATTATGATCACAACTTAGGAAAACTTACTTTCAGCTTTTTCTTTACTAACAGGAATTTCAACAGAACGTAAAAAAGCAGCATTTTCTTCTGGTATAGAAGTATTAATAAACATTCCACTTCCCATTTCAAATCCAGCGGCGAGGGAAACTCTAGGAACAATTGCTAAGTACCAATGAAAATAATCTGTGCATTTTAAGTTATATATAGTAATTTTAAATATTGCTTATCAACCCTATTTATTTACATAAAAAATATATATATTACTAAGTTTTTTGAAACATATCTAGATAAATTAGATAATTTGTAACAATTCTTGTAATTTTTTTTTGTCAAAATTTTTTCTGATGTCATACATATAATTATTCTATTTTGATAACAACGGAGAATGTAAACCAATAGACCTCTCCAAAAATGCTAATTTTAACTGCAGGGCAAGGTTTGGAGAACCTTTTATGGAGATGTTTACTCATTTAGACAATAATGAAATTGTCTAATAATTTCATTTTTTTCAAGCCTTTTTTTGGCGAATTCATTTAATAAATATTAACAATATTTTCCCAAAACTTATTGTACGATTTCCACTAGAAAAGGTATCTGTCCAGAAAACCTAGGAATTAGAATCGAACTTACTTAATTAGGAATGTGTGCTTATAGTGTAGCTCCGTAAGTCCTAATTCAGAACAATCAACCTCACAAGCAAAGCTAAAAAATGATTAGAATAACACCCCTAAATCAAGGATTAATTACATCAACCCTAACATTTTTATTGTTAATTCCTCCTGCACCAGCACAGACAGTAAAACTTCGCAACATTCAATCAGATGTCCGATTTTATAGTGAGAGAGTCGCAAACAAATGGGAGATACTAGAACAAGAAGGTAACTTGCAGCCTGGAGAGTGGATCGGTAGTGGAGGTAATAGTCAAGTAGAACTGTGGCTTGCCCCTTCAGGAATAGGTAAGGGCGCTGGATACAGGCAAGGTAGCAGCACATTTACCCAATACGAAACAAGGTCGGGAGGATGTCAGTATAATCTCGCTGAAGGAAAAATTGTTTTCATGGCTAAATATTCTGATTCCCGTCTTCAATATTGTAAGAGGGTTGTTACCCCAACAGCAGAAATTGAATTACCTGCTCCGTATCCTGAAATATCAATCAACCCAAAAGTAGTATCTAGATATCAGGATACACCAATTATTTTGACATCTGGAGAAAAGGACAAAGTTGTTGCTCTATTCGTGATACATGATGATCAGGAGACAACTATTGGAGCTTTAACTGGTAGTTTGGAGGATGAGCTAATTACTGTTACTTCTGTAGGTAAGGGAGAAAGTGTGAAATTGAAAGCAGGTGAGTTAGTATCATTAAATCAGGGTGGAGAAATAATTGAGCGTAGTCAGTTTAATTTAAGGAAATTTTACCGTAAAAATAAACTTACCATTGGTTTGGGACCAGATCAACGAGATATTGATTATATCCAACAAGAAACGGACGAGGATATCAAGCAAATTCTGGAAGCAGTTCGGGACAAAACTTCTGAAGCTGTAGAGAATCAAGTTTCATCACAAGAACTATTAGGAATACCAGAAATAGAAGACATACTCCTAGATGAGGAGCTACTGTACGATGATAAATAAGGAGTATCAGTACTATGGCGAGAATAATTAAGTTTAGTTCCATGAAACTTTTTCCTGTTCTCCTTGTCAAGCTTTTGTCCTGTACTTAGAATTAATTCAATCAAACCCGACAATAATTATGATTTTCTCTAATTTTCGCTTTTTAGGATTCAGTTTGTTACTAACATTAGTAGCTTTCAACTTAAATTTAACTGCTAATGCTAACCCTAACTCACAAAAATCAATTGGGTGCAGTCAAACTGCATCTTCTAAATCTGTCACTACTGAAAAATCACAACTTTCTCATGGAGATCATACAATACCTAGAACTGAAAACGGTGAAAAACAGATTTTTACTTATGCAAAACTTCTACTACCTCCAAAAATTCAATTCTCAAGTCTAGCTGAGGTAAATAAGCAAAAAAACTCTGGGGTTTTTGAGGGAAAAATTCACAATGAAACTTCTTTTGCTATTGATAATTGGCGAGAGATTAAATCAAACATCCCAATTACTCAGTTTTCTTCCCTTAAGGATTTATTAGCATCTCAAACATCCACTGCTGAATCATCTTCATTTCCCAAAATACCACAACCTATTCCTGACTTTGTACCAGGAGATTCAAAAGGGCAACTTAGTAGACCAGAAATCAATCCCCCACTAGCAGAGACAATCAGATCGTTATTTTGACTAAAGCTGAAACTATTAATTTCTCCTACATCATTCTGCAATAAGGAATTAAGTAGTTTTCCATCTTTACTCCACAACTCAATCTCCTTATCCCTAATAAAACCTAGATTACCATCTGGACTAAAGCTGACTTTAAGCTTTCCTTCTAGACGATGAACTTCACTTATTTCATAAACAACTTTTGCTAGAGTTGCTATTGTCTGAAGGCGAACGCGCTCTGGTGTCCAAAACTTTAATTTTTGTCCTGCCTGAATACTGTTTTTCAATGCTTCAAGCTGCTGATTTTCAGAAAAATGATTTTTAGAAGCATTTGTCAGGTTGTTGATATTATTTAGGTCAATTTGCCGCCAGAGAGCAACTGTTGCTATACTCAACCCACCGACAGTCGCAACAATATTCCTGACTAAACCAGTTAGATGAGCTTTTTTGCTAGCTTTTATGAATTCAAGCAGTATTTCATCGCGACCTAGAATCTCTGCATTTTCACTATCAAGCCACTCCTGAGCTTTTCTCAGTTCAACTCGATCCAGCAAACCTCCTTTTCGATGCAAATTCATCCAGTTTTGGGATTTTCCCATCAGTTGCCGACGATTTTGCTCGCTTTCCTTGTAGCCATAGTCATAAATCCATTGCTTGAGTGTAGGCCATCCAAAGATTAATGCTTCGTGAGCAATATCAACTTTTGTTGTAAAATCTTTGTCAACCGTAAGTGTTAACAAGCGACTCTCTGTATTAGTCAAATGGTGTAATGTATTCTCAAATAAGGAATCCTTTTCATCAGCAACTCGAAGTTGAGCAATAGACTGCTGACGGCGTGTATCAGTACGCCCTTCTCCAAACTGTACTAAGCGAAGAAAAATACGACGAGCTATTTTTTGCTCCTCTTGACTTAATTTTCTCCACACACTCTCTGCATGATTAGCGATCGCTATTTGTAACCCACTTGGTTGAGTACCTATAGAAATTTCAGTTTCGCTATAGCTCCACTCCAAGTTTTTATAAGCAGTTGCTGGTAAAAATCTTCGTTGCAAATGATTCCAGAGTTCAACCATAGTTTCTTGGAGCAGTGGTAAGATACCCGGTTGATCCTTAGCATCCGCAATCAAACGTTCAACTAACTCTTGTTCAATAGATACTCCCACATCATTTGCGGGTTGAATAATTGCATCCCTGAGTCCATTTTCATTGAGCGGTAAAACTTCAAATCGATTCTGTTCAACTTTCGGCCAAATAGGTGCACTCATCAAGTTAGCATAGAAGTCAACTCTGACAGTGAGAATAATATAGCAATTTTGGGAATCAAGCAAACGGGATAGAGCATCTTGAAAAGGTCGAGCTTCTTGTTCTTGATCGCAATCTGGGGCAAATATTTCCTCAAACTGATCGATCACCAGTAGCAAAGATTCAAAAGATTCAGTATTTCCATGAGAATCTAGTATTTGGTGAACCTCCCATGGAAGTTGAGATAAATCTCCTGTCAACTTAGAGGGTTGTATTCCGAGAACATTAGCAAGATTATTCAAAGGAGATGCACCAGGACGTGCTATCTTAACTAGCCATTTGCCAGGAGCGCGTTGTCTCAATTTAGGAACTAAACCAGCTCGTACCAGTGAAGATTTACCACTACCAGATGGACCAATAAATGCCAGAAACTGAGATTTTTGCAAGCGATTAAGCAATTTATTTACTTCCCCCTCTCGTCCACAAAAGTATTTGTGATTATCTTCTGTGAAAGGTTTCAACCCTGGATAGGGACAGGGTATATTTTTAAGTGGGGGTTCTGGTAGTTCTAGTAGCTGGCGCAGACGGGCAATTTCCCCCTTCCACCTTGTTTCATCTGTACAATTTAGAGGTTCAATTACATCCAGGCGTAGGGGTAATTCACAAGATTCCCATATCAAGGGTATTAAGCGATCTCGTTGTTGTACTATCCTAGAGTAGGAGGCTATACGTTCTCCATAGCTGACCCAAATATCAGTGAGAAAAGCTGGACTGAGGACAAGTAAAACGTAACGACTGTTTTTAACCACTCTCTCAAATTCAACTACTTTATCTGCACCTGCTCGAAAATTTTCCCTGGTAATAATTCTCTCATCAGGAATACCTAGTTCTGGGATGAGAAAGCCTTCAACCCATGATTCCTCTGAATTTGCAAAGCAAATAAATAGATCGTAAGTGTATTTTTTAACCATTTTTGTTTCCCACTATAGTGCTACGGGCAAGTCAAAAGCCATGCATTCAAAAGTCAGAAAAAAGAATTTAGCAATGTCCATACTGTCAATGAGTAACATCATAAACATTAGTAAGATTTACATTAGGGGCAAAGGTTCCTGAAGTTCACGAATAATGCCTTTGAGCCGTCTTTGAGTATGGCGGGGGTTAGTGAGGTCTTTAATAAACATTCTTTTGATGTGCATTGGCAACTCACCATTCTGAATAGTTTCTATTTGTACTGGGAATAAACGATAGCTTCCTTCCTCAATTCCTATTGTGTCTGCTATTACTTCTTCAAAGCGTAACCAGTTATCAGTTAGATAAGCGTTTGAGAGTACAATTAGAATCCGTTTAGCTTGATTTATCCCCCTGGGAATACTGACGACTCGGTCTACCCCTGCCTGTTGTACCTCTTCGGAAACAACAACTCGCAAGTCTGCCTTTTCCAAAAGTGGTATGAGAGTTTCCCAAACCCAAGTATCATCAGATTCGGTTTCTGCATAACTGATATAGACATCATAGCGAAACTTTTTTTCTACTTTTGGGATAGCTTCTTTCTGACCACTTAAATAGAGAGCAATAGGGAAATTTTCTTCCAAATCTGCTTTGAAAATTGGGTGTTGTCTAGGTTCTTCAGCAGTAACTTTTGGTTGCAGGTATTCAAATAGATCAAAAATGCGAATTAAACCATCATTGCTGAAAATTCCTCCTTGTAAACCTTCTAGTAAGTGCTTTGTAAACAGACTATTAGTAGAACCCGGTGACACATAAGAAGACTCGCTGCTACGAGATGATGCCAAAATTGCCCGTCCTCGCCCTTGCCGCAAAGCATCGTAATAGCTTTCACTGAATCCAGTTTTGAGCGTAGGTGTAGTAGAATCCTTGGGTTGACCAATCCCACCTGCATGACAACAATCAAGCAAAATAACTATCTTGCGAGCTGGAATTGCTTGTAATGCTTGTGTAAACTGTGCACCTGAAATTGCAGTTTGAGCTACTGATGCTCTGGTCTCGCCTATGGTGTCCACAGGTAATAAATACTCACCTATGTGTGAGCCATCTTTCAATTGTCCACCGTGACCAGAGAAGTAAATTAATACTGTTGAATCAGGGTTTGTCTGTTTTGATAAGTTATCTAAAGCTTGATTGATGGCTGCATAAGTAGCACTATCATCTAGTAATAACTGTACATTATTTACTGAATAGCCACAGTATTTGGGTTCAACCAATAGATTATAAATATCTTGAGCATCCTTAAGAACCGTAGAAGGAAGTGGACTAATATTCTGGTAGTTTGCAATACCAACTACTAAAGCATGGGTATTTTCCATCGTCATTGCCATAAGTGTTTTTATAAGTGTTGTTCTGAAGTTTTACTGCTTAAAAGTATGAATTATTATACTATTTCAATAACTTCATATCACCATTTCTTTTTTTTGAAGACTTTTAGCATTGTCCATTAGAACAGAAGCTGCTATCCATATTTAAGATTATTTTGATGGGAAAAACTATATAAATGAGATATAGTAAAATTACTGGAGGATACAAAGTTTCTCTTGCTTTCAAAACTGAAAGTATTACTGGAAAATTCTGACAGTATTTACTGTTCTTTGGAGAGAGTTTCTCACCTTGAGAGCTCTGAAAGTATTATCTAGAAATAGTTATTCCAAATCATGTATTTAGGAGCTAATAATAATGACTAATAAGGAATTCCAAATATTGAAACAGCAACGTGACGCTAAACTAGGGGTTATTTTGACCAAAATAATTGATACTGAATGGAATCGAGTTAGTAGGCAATTGGACGCTCTGGATACTGATTCTGGCGATGTTACGAAAGCAGCAATTTTAGTAGGGCAATATCAAATATTAGATAAATTAATGGAGGCATTATCTGAGGGGAGTCTTAGTTCAGATTATGAAATAGAAGCTATATGGCGTTCAAAATTAATTCAGCGTGTTGTAGAGGGTTTTAATTTAGATGTTGATACTCGGACTCCGCCTCGTCAATATAAAAGTATAGCACAACAACTTGCAGAAGCTTGTGGACTAGAAGTAATTCAAGATTAATTTTATCAGGGCTTACCCTAAGAAACTAAATGTAGTGCAAATATCTGAAATAATTTCTAAAAAGATACTATGTATAGCAGCACTGCGTAAGTCCTGAAAACAGTAAATAATTTTTTAGCTAGCCCTGTTTATGCACAATAGGAATGATAATTATGGAAACTAATACAGGTAAATTCAATTCAGATATTATTCGACAGTGGGCAAATTTTATTGCCATTTTAGCTGCTTTTTTTCTGAATATTTATGTAAATATCGCTCCTCCAGGCGGTCAAACAATAGGAGTAATTTCTAACACAATATTTAAGAATGTTTTAATTACTCCGGCTAGTTATGCTTTTGCTATTTGGGGATTAATTTATTTAGGTTTAATTAGCTTCGGAATTTATCAACTTTTACCGGCACAACGAGAAAATCAAATTTTACGTCGATGTCAATATTTTTTAGTAGGCACGAGTTTAGCACAAATTATTTGGATATTTTTATTTCAATATCAACTATTTACTCTTTCAATCTTGGCAATGTTAGGAATTTTAGGCTGTTTGATTTGCCTATATTTAAAATTAGGAATTAGTTATGAAAGAGTATCACGAAAAAATAAATGGTTAGTCTATTATCCTATTAGTATATATTTTGCTTGGATTAGTGTGGCAACAATTGTCAATGTAGCCTGCGCTCTAGATAGTTTAGGTTGGAATAGTTCAGAGCAATTTGCTATTGTTTGGACAATAATTATGTTAATAATTGGAACTATTATTGCAGCAATTATTAATCTTCAAAAACAAGATATTGCCTATACTTTGGTATTTATTTGGGCATTAACAGCAATTGCAGTTCGTCATTTAGATATTTCAGTTCTTGCTATTAGTGCTGGAATATTAGCTTTAGGGTTAGCAATTTTAGTTGGTCTCAATTTTTTTTCAACAGGTTTCAAGTTGAAGGAATAAATAGGATTATTACAGCATATTTCGGATAAATACTGAAACTCATATAGTGAGTAATCTTACTTGCGTGGGTGTACCATTATAATAATGGAAAACGCTGTTAACGCTTGAGCTAAGACTTGCTCATAATCACCATAAGCTTTTGTGTATTTAAAAGACTTATTGTTGCATACTTTGTTCAGATAAAAACCCTTCTCAATTCTAGATTCTAAATTATAAAATAAGATAAAGTCACGATAATAATATGGCACGAGGAGAACAAATATATACTATTAGAAAATTTCTAAATATAGATGGTGTTTACGAACATCATGGTATTGACTGTGGCTATGAAACAGTTATCCATTATCGTAAAGGAACAGAAACTATTGAACGAACTTCTAAAGCCTATTTTACTGATGGAAAAAAAGTTTATGTAAAACGTTATCCACTTCGTTATATTGCTGATACTGTTATTCAAAGAGCAGTAAGTAGATTAGGAGAAAGAAAATATAATATTATTTTTAATAATTGTGAACATTTTGCAACTTGGTGTATTACTGGAGTTAGCTATAGTCAACAAGTCAAAAACTTTATTCCTCTACTTAATCATATTAATGTTGAGCAAATATCTAAACAAATTCAGGAAGCAATTTTAGGGGAAAAAACTGAGGTCAATACTAATGAATTGGTAAGTCAAGCTTTAGCAGAGATTAAAGTGGCTTGGGAAAATATTCAGCCTGAATATAAACAAACTTTACAGGAGGTAAATAATTGGGAAAAAGTTGCAGTTGCAGCTCTCAAAAAACAGCGGGAAGATTTAGCTCGTGCTGCCTTAATGCGGAAGCGAAAAAATCAACAACGTGCTAATGAATTAGTAGCTAATTTGCAGAAGTTAGCAACTATGACAGAAACACTTTTACGCAGCCAAAATTTAATTGGTTAAGCTTAGTATGGCTGATTCTATACAGCCTTTTTTGTGGTTATTTAGATACACCTATGGGGTTCTCCTATAAACCATGTATAATTAGTTGATTTTATCCCAATTCCCAACAATTTTCCTATGGTTAATGTTGGGGAGCAAAAATTCTCTCATCCTTATTATTGGGCAGGGTTTACTATGGTTGGTAGTCCTTGGTAAGAATATTATCAGGACTCACCGAAGAGCATTATATATAGAGCCTTACTAGACCAAGCAGGATGGCATAGGACTGACAAGCTGGTATTACCTGAAGGTATTGACCTGTTTTTTCTGCCTGAATATAGTACTAAAAAGTTGTCCAAGTGATCGCTAACTAGTTCATTACCTTTAACACTAGTACCAGATATTGTGGCAGAGTTGGGAAAATTAAAGCAGCCTCACCAATATTTAATTGGTTTTGCAGCACAGGCTGGAGATATTGTGGCCTCTGCGTTAGAGAAATTAGGGGTTAAAAATTTAGATGCTATTGTTGTTAACCCTATAGATCGCGAAGGTGCGGGTTTTGGCAGTAATAAAAATCAGGGAATTTTTCTGGATGCGCAAGGTCATCAGTTAGATATTCCCTCTTGTAGTAAATTAGAGATGGCTCATCGTTTGTGGGAGTATATCACTCGCTTAATATTGCTATAGAAGAAAATTAATCGAAAATATGAGTCAAGCTAATGACAACAATAAAGATGCACTTGTGGACAGTAAAAGAGTATTATAAAATGATAGACTGTGGTATTCTCACGCCAGAATGCCGTGTTATCGGTTAGAAGATCGTATTTTTGAAATGATCCTCAATGTGCTCCCCATGCTGCAACAACTCAACGGAGGATCTGATTAAAAAGACTTTCTCAGCAGACCCTACCTAGCCTTGAACACCCCATTGCTACCATAGAAGACCATTATGTATCTGGAATGTTTCGCTGCGCGACATAAAAAGCTAACCATAAGCTTGCTAAGTCAATATCTAAATTTGTAATAGTTAAGAAAAGATTAAAATAAAAAAATAAGTGGTAAATAGAGATTAAATATAAGTGGTAAATAGAGATTAAATAGGATTTACATAAATACAATAAATCATGAATTCATAAGTAGGCAAGCATGAAAAGGCTTAGTTATAAAGTACATTCCGGACTTTTTAACATTAAATTGATAAGTTTTATTAATCTATCCCCCCTAGTTTTATCCCTGAAAGTCCTTTAGCTATGGGCATCGATTTTCACTATTATAAAGAATTGTAACTGGTTTTCTCATAAAAAATTAGTTATTAATAAAATTTATTGATATAGAGTTCTAAAACCAAGGTTTTTCCTACAAGTATCTTTGAAAATATCAAGATATGCGAAGATATGCGGAATGTTGGCTATGATTGAGATTTGTATACTAATTCCCAGCTACTCCAAATCAAAATCATTAATTCGATAACTAAATCTACAGATCTAAGGGATAAACAGTCAAAAATAATAGCTCCCATGTTACCTATAGCTTGAGTAGGATTACCAGGAATTAAATTAGTAAAAAATTTTGTCTGGTAAGTATCTAGAAAAATGATCTTGAGCTTCACTCCGGAACAGAGGAATATCTATGGAAAAATTAAGCGATCGCCATCTTGATATTTAGGCCCAACGATTAATTTTACCTAAAATTTGGGTTTAAAGCCCTGGGCTTCTAGACCGACTTTATCTAAATGTTGGCAGAAGACCCTCGTTCTCCCTACAGAAGAGGGTCAGGATGAATGTCAATCAATCTTGCGGTTTTACAAATAATCTGTAGTATGAACATTTGGGCTGCGGGACTGGTAGTGTCAGTCTATGGAGCGATCGCAAGACCCGAAGAGAGTAAATCTTGGGAGACGGGTGCTATGAAGCAGAAAGCCCCTAAAAGCGATGCTAGGGAATGCTGCCCTGTCTCGTAAGAGCAGCGTCGGGAGGATGTCAATAGTTGATTTTCTTTAAAGAATAACCCACCGATGAAAACAGGCAGATAAAAAAATGTCATTAAAAGTTAATTCCCAGGAAATGGCTGTTCAGCTAAATCAACAAGCAGAATTATACTTAAAGCAAAAAGAATTAGAATTAGCCAAAACTACTTGTGAGCAAGCCTTAAAATATCAACCAGATTATGGCCCAGCTTGTAAGACTTTAGGTAATATTCTTTATACTCAAGGTCAACTTGAAACCGCCTGGTATTGGTATACAAAAGCTATAGAGTATCAGCCAAATTTTGCTGAAGCTTATGCTAATTTAGGAACATTATCTATTCAAAAAGAACAGTGGTCAGAAGCAATAAGCTATTATCAAAAAGCTATAGAAATCAAACCCGAATTGCCAGGAGCTTATCAAAAGTTAGCTAGAGCTTATGAAAAAATAGGCAACTACACTGAAGCTACAGAATGTCGTAGGCAAGCCAACTTTTTAGAACCTGCTAATCAAAAAATAAATCAACTAAATCAAGTCATAAAATTAACTTCAGACTACCAAACTTTAAGCAAAATTTTGCCATCTCAAGAGGAAGTAGAAGTAGCTTGGCACTCCTATCAAAAAAGTCTGGCTCGACAACCAAATAACCCAGAAATATATCTGAATAGCAATTTACAATCTATTTCTACATCTAATGATATGATAAATATTCCTAGTATTTATATTCAGGAAGCTCAAAAATATTATGAGCAGGGATTGTATGAAAAAGCAATTTCTGGATGTGAGAAAGCTATTTCTCTGGAAGTAGATTTAGTACTAGCTAACATCATCATCGGAAATTCTTATCAAAAAGTTGGGGGAATAAAAGAAGCAGAGAGAAATTACCAAACAGCTCTTAAAATTGAGCCAAATAATGCCTCGATTTATAGACTATTAGGCAATTTATATGCTGAATATAAATCTTGGCATTCAGCACTTTATTGTTATCAAAAAGCGGTAGAAATTGAACCCAAGATGGCTGATAATTATCGCCAATTAGCCCAAATATGGACTAAATTAGGTGAATCTAAAAAAGCTATAGATTGTTGGTACCAATCTTACTCTCTAGAACCAAAAAAAGTAACAGCTAACGATCATTTGAATTTAGGAAATAAATTGTATGGGGAAGGGGAAATTAGTCGGGCAGTATCTTGTTATGAAAACTCCCTTAAATTAAATCCTAATTTGGGTACAGTTAACTATAATTTGAGTGTAGCTTTAAAATGCCTTGGAAGATTAGATGAAGCAGTTATTTATCAGCATAAGGCTGAGGAAATATGGGCAGCTCAAAATCAAAATCAGAACAAGAACAATTGCAAGGTTGATATGAATTCTCGTATCTCAGCTAAATTAGAAATTAAACATCAGAATGGTCATCAACTAAGTGCAAAAGAAGTCACAAAGGAAATTTGGTCACAGGAAAATCAAAATTGGCAGAATGGTCATCAACCGAGTGCGGCAGAAATTAAACAACAGAATGGTCATCAACTAAGTGCAAAAGAAGTCACAAAGGAAATTTGGTCACAGGAAAATCAAAATTGGCAGAATGGTCATCAACCGAGTGCGGCAGAAATTAAACATCAGAATGGTCATCAACTAAGTGCAAAAGAAGTCACAAAGGAAATTTGGTCACAGGAAAATCAAAATTGGCACAATTTCAAGGTTGATATGAATTCTCATATGAAAGCTCAACAACAGAATGGTTATCAACCAAACCCAGTAGAAAGAAAAGGGGAAAGTAGTCAACCACTGCAGTTAGATCAGATAGTTCTAAATCAGAGAAAGTATTCTCAAAAAGTACAAATTCAAGAAATATTAAAACAAGCTAATACTTATTATTTAGAAGGATTGTTCTCCGAAGCGATCGCTACTTGTGAAGCAGCAATTAAAGTTCAAGAAAACCCAGAAGCTTATCAGATAATGGGAAAAGCTTTTCATAAGAAAAATCAAGTAGATAATGCTATTAATTGTTATCGTCAAGCACTGAAACTAAATCCTAAGGATTCAGGTGTTAATTATGAGATGGGAAATATATTAGCTCTTTTACCATTACCAGGAAAATTAGAAGAAGCTCTTGCTTATTACCGTACAGCTATAGAATTAAACCCAGACTCTTCTCAGTCTTATTTTAAATTGGCAGAAATATTAGTAAAATTAGGACGATTTTCCCAAGGAATAAATGCTTACCACAAAGCAATTGCAGTAGACCCAAATTTTACGGATGCTTATCAGTCTTTAGGTGATATTTTAGTAGAAAAAGGTGAACAAGAAGAAGCAATTAAGGTCTATATAAAAGCAGTTAAAATTAAACCTGAATTATGGAATGTGCATCATAAATTAGGTAATTTATTACAAGAAAAAGAAGAGTTAGAAGCTGCCGTTACTGCTTATAATAAATCTATAGAATTCAAGCCAGACTTTTCTTGGTCTTATAATAATTTAGGTGATGTTTTAGTTAATTTAGAACAATGGTCAGAAGCAGCGGTAGCTTATCGCCAAGCTATTAAATTGAATCCTAATTTTGCTTGGAGTTATTATAAGTTGGGTGATGTTTTAGTTAACTTAGAGAAATACTCAGAAGCGATCGCTACTTATCGTCAGGCAGTAGCTATAGACCCTCAAGCACCATGGTATCTCTACAAATTGGGAGCACTTTTGTGTCAACAGGGTGAGCTAGAAGAAGCTGTTAGTTATTTGCGCCAAGCAATAAAGCTCAAAACAGATACACCAGAGTTTTATCTTTGTCTGGGGATAGTCTTAGTGAGGCTGAAAAAATGGTCAGAAGCAGAGGAATATCTACACCAAGTGATCCAATATTCTGCTGACTGCTTCGAGACTTCCCATTTAGCAGAAGCATATAGATATACAGTATCAAGAATTTGACATGGGTCATGAAATTCGACCGGAAATTTTAAAGTTAATGCAAAGTTTTGTTATAGATTTCATCGCAAAAGTTTAAAAGGGCTATTCTATATAAATAGGACATTCATTTAATGAAAGAATAACAATTTATATCAGTTTTATGAGGTACATTGGTTTTGATGCAAACTATCACCCGTTCTTTACAAGAAGTTTCTAGCTTTACTACAGATGATGTAGCTCAATTGGCTTTTCGTCTTGAAGAAGATGACTATAAAAATCCTTTTGAGGGCTTAAATGATTGGCATCTACTACGAGCGATCGCCTTTCAACGTCCAGATTTAATTGAGCCTTATATCTATTTATTGGATTTAGAGT
>JAKQYG010000110.1 GCA_023356515.1 Trichodesmium sp. MAG_R04
GTTGATTTTGATTCCTGCATTGACTGCGGAATTTGTCTAGAAGTTTGTCCTGTAGAAAAAGCAGTACTTGCTGAGGAAAGACCTGAATTACAGGACAAACTTCTAGACAAATTCCGCAGTCAATGCAGGAATCAAAATCAACCCAATACCAATCAGTGCCCTTAGTATTTTTACCCGGTCCTGAATGAATGCAAGCGACTGGACAGGCATTAACACAGTCAGCAACACCTTCGCAAATATTAGTAACAATTGTATGTGGCATTTTAGTTTAGTTTAAAAGTTGAAACTTATTAATTCCAAATATATATTATACCAAAGACAAAAAAAGGGATAATTAAGGTAAGACTTGAATTATTTAGTATTAATATAGACTCTAATAAACTTGCTAATTATTATTAGCTAGTATCTATATTGTGGGGACATTGCATCGCCCCTTAGAATATCTACTGTCTACTAGGTTCAATAAAATATAGAAAAGCTTCGAGAAACTGTATTAGAGGTAGGTTAGATAGAGTGAAAATTTTACCTAAAAAAACTACTTTCCCTAGAAATACCAGATTATTTTAGCTTTTCCAAAAATGACTCATAAATTTGAGACTTGGAACTAAAAACATAACTAGGAGAAGAAACTGTCATATCTGTACCACCTACATTTCTCAAATGGTTAATTGCTGGCAATAACATACTTTGTTTTACCACAATTGTTACTGCATACCAGTCATTTTTTTCTGTAGAATATACCTTAGAAATAGTTGGTCCTTGCAGACCAGCAATACCAGTTAATTCACTTTTATACATGAGGCGATCGCCTATTTCATCTAGTGACTTTCCATCTGCATTTGCTGTTATTGAGACATACTTTTTCGACTCCATTTGCGCCTCGATCAACTCTAAAAATACTTGAGTTGTTTCCAATTTAATTTTATTTTCTTGTAATAAGCGTTTATTACCAATTAAACAAGCTTGGGATTCGATAAGTGTACCTCCTTCAATTTGTTTTAAACGATTTTCTCTGAGAGTTGTACCAGTGCTAGTTATATCAGCAATCATATCAGCATATCCCATACTTGGTGCTGCTTCCATTGCACCTTGAACTGCCGCTAAAGAAAAATGTACAATTAACTTTTCATAGAGCCATTTTTGAGTTAGATGATGATATTTAGTCGCTATTCTCAAATTTTTTCCTTTATCTCTAAATAGGAGAGTTAACTCTGCTAAATCTTCTATAGAAGAAACATCCACCCAACTTTCAGGAACAGCTAAAACTAATTTACATTTACCATAACCTAACTTATCCCAAATTACTATTACATCATCATGGGATTGACCTTCTTCACAAACCACATCATAACCTGTAATTCCTAAATCTACACTTCCTTCTTCTACCTTTGTAAAAATATCTGCTGCTCTTTGAAATAAAACTTTTACTTGTGGCAAAGCAGGAATTGAACCAAAATATTGTCTTTCATTGGGTCTAGATACACCCAAACCACAAGCTGACAATAAGTTCATTGTTCCGTTTGCCAAAGCACCTTTACTTGGTAAGGCTATTCTTAAAGTTTGATCTTTTGTCATTTCAGTTTATTGATAAAAGTTAGGGATTTGCATATAATTTCCATAATGTAATAAGAATAATTAACGCACTACTAGCTTATTATTATCAAAAGAGTTACTATTGAGCATATGTTGATAACTTAATAATTGAAGTATTACCTAAGTATAGCATTATTTTTAACAATTGGCATTATCTTCAATATTTCTAACTTGATTTACTACTTCATGCAACTCTAAATTTTTTTGTTCTCCTGAATATAGGTTTTGCAAAATAACCTTACTACCTTTTTTTTCGGCGGAGTTTACAATAATTAAAAAAGAAATTTTATGCTTATTTCCATACTCAATATTACTCTGAATATCTCTTCCGATAACATCAGTTTCTACTCGCAAACCTAGCCTTCTTAATTTTTCAGCAACTCTCACAGAATCACTATAATCTTCTCTAGTCAAACCAACTACTAGAACTTCAACAAATTGATAATTATTGAAACTCAAATGAGCTTTTTCTGCTAATTCTTTTCTAAGTTCTTCCATGAGATAGGAAAAACCAGTGGCAGGAGTTTCCTGTTTGCCTCCTAAACTGACAACCAAATCATCATATCTACCTCCACCACATAATTTTCTTTCTACCCCTAACTTGCTGTCATAAATCTCAAAAACCATACCTGTATAATATTGAAGACCCCGACTAATTCCCAGGTCAAGACTAATACGATTTTTGTCGATATTAAAAGCTTCTAAACTTTTCAAAATTTCTTGTAATTCTGCTAAACCATAACCATCAATACTATAAGCCGAAAGTAGTTTTTCTATTTCTTTGCATATGGCTTTAGGCTCTCCTTTGAGTTGACTCAATTCGGTCATAAACTCTAATGCTTGATTTAGCTCTTTAGTTTGATCTTGATGTTGGATTTTAATTAACAAACGGTCAACTATTTCTTCTGGTGTACGAGTGCTTGTAAATTCTATATTCATACTTTCCAGCAACTTAAAAATTGCTGTTCGTGCCTCATTTTTTTCTAAACTTTGTAGGATATCTGTAATTTTTTTTGTTGTCGTATTTGTATCTAGTTGTTCTGCCAAAAAAGTATCTTTTTTAAAAGCAGGATAAATTTCAGAAAGTCGACTTTCTACTGTCTCTTTACCTTCTATTCTTAGAGTTTCCATCTGAGTAAGTAGAAAACTACGAAGACGAGTATCTAGCTGAAGATGGTCAAGAAAGTTATTGAGGACTCCAACGTGGCCAATAAATGTTTGATATTCAGTTAAACCTAGACGATCTAAACCTTGACAGGCCATAGAAATAATTTCCCCATCAGCGATCGCTCCTGTTGCACCAATTAACTCTATTCCCATTTGGGTAAATTGCCCATATTTTTCTTTCTGGGGCTGTTCATAACGAAATACTGGCCCCATATAATAAAGTCGCACTGGTAGGGGTAGTTCTTGTAAATTGTCTAAATAAGCACGGACAACTGAAGCTGTAAATTCTGGTCTTAGACAGAGGCGACGGTTACGGTAAATGAAGTCGTAAAGACGAGAAATAATATCCTCACCAGATTTTTTTAGATAGAGTTCGGTATATTCTATGAGTGGCACATCTATGGGTCGATACCCATAGGATTCAAAATTGCTACTCAGTATACTTTTGATTTGTTGATCTATCTGGTAGGTACTTGGGAGAATGTCGTTAACTCCTGTGACTCTTTCTACTTTGATAGTTTGCATAAAATATTTTTTAGTTTTTAGCTTTGGCAAGCGATCGCTATCCAAATAAACTAATAGCTGATTTTTGTCTATATTCAAAAAAAAATAATTATGTATTCAAATTTGCCTAATAGTTGGTTTCCTGTTGCTAGAAGTGAAGATTTATCTGCCAAAACAGTTATACCACTTCATTATTCTGGAAAAGACTTTGTGCTGTTTTGTACAGAAGATGGCAAACCCTATATTTTTGATACCCATTGTCCTCACTTAGGGACTCATCTTGACTCATGGAGATAGAATCGAAGGCCAGACTCTGAGATGTTCATACCACGGTTGGTTCTGGGATACAAATGGACAATGTGCTAATATTCCTTATCCCAATAAAGCAAAACCTCAAGTCAAAATAAAAAAATGGCCTGTACTTGAGCTGAATGGCCTAATAATGATGTACTATCATCACCAAGGAAAATTACCAGACTGGGAAATACTGCAAATACCAGAACTAGTTTCTCACGAATTGACTCCTCTACGTTTAGTTCGGCAGTGAAAAGTACCCACTACCCTTTAAGATTGGACAATAGTGTAGATATCTCTCACCTATATAATTTGCAAAGCCGTACTTTTAAAAGTGCTCATAGTTATGGTGTAGAAATTGACGGACCAATGTTAACTTAATAGAATGTCTCAGAAATATATATTTATCTTCTTTAGCAGCAGGAAAATTAGCATTGGAAGATGGCTCAATTACAACTATTTATTACGGACCTTTTTTTTGAATATTTACTCTAACTTTAGTTTTCCAACTTTGGTCTGACCTATGGGTTTTGTATGCAATGTCCCTAGTATTTTTAGTATCAGACCTTCCCACCTCCTCCAACAACTCTAATAAGTATTCAACTGGTTTTATATTACAACGGAATTAATTCAGAAAAATTGACTAATAGTTGTTCATTATCTAACTCATCTCCTAAACGTGCTGGTGAAAAATGTATTTGAATACCCCGTAATTTTTCTTGATAATGTAAATTAATTAAAGCTTTTAATGCCTCATTCATCGCTCCTATACTCGCAAGGTCAGTTTCAATTTCTGGCACTTCTCCCTCAAAAGCAGCTGTTATCATCACCACTAAATTACCAGTGGGAGGCAAAGTTAAAGGTTCATTCTTTGTCCCATAGTCTTCATTCTCCCCAGAACTTAAATAGCGTTGGGCAGAGTCTGTAAACAGTTCATCAAAAAAATCTCCTGCTTCTCCCTCATCCCAAATAACATCACCTTCATTGGCTGCTGACTGCCAATAGGTATCATATTGCAAAAGACTTTGGCAGACTTCAACAAGTTCTTCCCCCACTACTTTCAAGTCACCTTCTGATGCAACAGTTTCCCTAACAGCTCGGTTTAAAACACCGAGTAAAGGTGTTACCTCAGAACCTGCTAAGTGAATAAATAAACGAGAGACAACAAATCGAGTTTTACCTGTAAATTTATTTAAACTATCCTGCCAAGAACCCATAATTTTTCCTTTTTATAAGATCTTTAGATATAATTTTAATTAGCTTAAAATTGGCATAATGTCAAGAATAGATTTTAATATAGGAATCATAAAATAGAAAGATATAAGAAAATCGATCCAGATATAAACTTAGTTTTAGCATCGGCAAAAGAAGTCCAAAATTATTTGGTTGCTTTATTGAAGAATGATATTCCGGGATGGCACAAGAATATTAGCTTAGAAAAAAATCAGCAGTTATTAAGAGTTAAATCTGAATTTGCTCAAGAATTAGCAGGTTTAATATTAAATACAAATTATTGACAATGGGCAGGAGATTTTGAAACAATTGAAATTGTGAAGTTGTGGCAGTTAGACAAGCTGCGAAGCAAATATTTCATCTGAAAATATTCCTCGTTTTCGGAGCAATTATCAGGAGATGTTAGCTGCAGTTAGATTGTTAGAATCTGATTGGGAAGATTCTCGCAATTTTGATACCCCCTAATATTAATTACCAAAAGTAATGCTATATAGCAATCCTAAATAGGTTGTAACAATAACTAGAAATAAATTCCGAAATTTTGGCCCATTAAGCATTAACTCCAAACCTATTCTCAAAAAGTGGCAAGATTTTTGACATAAATAAAATAGGATTGCTATACTTAAGCGAGACTTCAATTCTAAGGACATCAAACAATGACTAGCGAACGTAATATAAAAATTGAAATTGGTGATTATCGTGAGACAAATATTCATGACCAAGGAAGTTATGTTGAAGGGAATTCCTATAATAATCCCGCAGAAAAATCAAACCTGGCTGAAGCTGCCAATGAAATTCAGAAATTGCTCGAACAACTAAGCCAAAATAATTCTACTAATACGATGACTGGAAACATGAAAATAGCAGGGGAAGTAATTGATAAAATTGAAACTAATCCTACTATGAGGAGTCGAGTTTTTAGTGCATTAGAAGCCGGTGGTATGAGTGCTTTTGAGAAGGCTTTAAATCACCCGGCAGCAAGTTTTGTGATTAGCGCTTTGAAAGAGTGGCAAAATACTAGAAGTTAGAGAAATAGATGTTACAGCAGATTCCCAGTATATGAAGTACAGATATTAACAATTAAATGTTTCTAGTGCAGGCATCTTGCCAGGGATGTGTGTATATTTCTGCCTCCTGCCTGACTCATAAGTGCCTTACCTTTATAAAGTTTGCTCCTGTCTAAACCAAATTTAGCTAAATCGTCGAGAAGCCTCACACCATAATCTTTGATGTGGCGTGAGATGAATCAACGGTCAATCAATGGGACTCGATGGGACATTCATTGACTAATATTATTCTGGTTTCCTGTACTTGGTTCTTCATATTAAATGGATCTTCAAATCTGACACTGAACGACTATTTGATACAAAATCCGATTGTATAATATTTGTTATTTTCCCAAATTGGTGTTACAATAAAAAAACACTAAATTAAGATATAACCGACATTCCGCAGATCTTCATATATCTTTATATATATTTACATTTTCAAAGAGACTTGTACGAAAAATATCCGTTCTAGAACTCAATATCAAAAAACTTTATCAATAACTAATTTTTTATGAGAAAATTAGTTACAATTCTTTATAACAGTGAAAATCGATGCCCATAGCTATAAAGCTTTCAGGGAGAGCATTCGGGGCAATAGATTAATAAAACTTATCAATTTAATGTCAAGAAGCGCGGAATGTGGGATATAAAAAACAGGGCGGTAGGGCATTGAGTCCTTAAAGCTTGTGGAGTCCGACGGAGTACCGGGACTCTTAAGGGAGAAGCCCACACTACAGCGATAGCGTCAGCTTAGTGTGGGAGTATGTCACTATCATTCACGCCTAGCCACAAGCGGCAGAAGGTTTGTGGCATTTAAATCAGGAAACAATCCCTAACCATTCACCAGAAAACTGAGATGAATGAGAACATCTACATAGTGCAACATTTAATCGACTCAAAGCTATACACCTTGAATCTGGATCTCGATATATGGTGTACTTGTGGCGATTATTTCAGATATTTACACTACAATCAGTATCTTTGGGTAAGTACTGTTCTTAGAAGCTGTTTGAGTAGTACTGCTAGGGATTTATCAATCCTAAAAACCTCACCCCTTTCCCAAATCTTGAATAGAATCTCCTTTTACATATTGTCCTCGGTCATGAATATTAGTCTCTTCGTAACGACCTTCACTGATTTCAATCTGACGAAAGTTTTTAATATAAAATTTATCAGACTTTAAGGCTGTTTCTAATAAATTTCTCTGCTCAATAATAAGTTTGTCTTTCTCTGCTACTTTTGCTAAAAGCGCTAATAAATTTTGATCACTTCCTGATTTGATTTGATGATAAATTTCATTATATTCTTGACTAAGAAGTGAACGGCTAACATCATCGGTAACTTGGGCTTGAAAGTGAATTTTTTCCTTGCCTTGCCCTTCAATTGAAAGAATTTGTAATCTTGCTTCTGGGTATTTTTCAATTAATCTTTTAAAAGCAATTACTGCTGCATTGGGTTCTAATCCTTCATCGTGAAATATATCCAGAATTGAATAATTTTTTCCTACTTCCCGTGGATCTAAATTTTGGGTTTGATAAAGTTGTTGAGTTTTAATAATAGGAGCGATAAAACTGCTAAAGTCTCCATCTTTAAAAATTTCATTGCGGTTGTCTGGTTTACGCCAAGGATCCGGGTTTTCTTGTGTACCTAAATGCATATAGACATAATCGCATTTAATTTCCTCAAAATTGGTATCCAGGGAAATTACCCAATCCTGAATATAAGCACCTGTTAATATTGTTTTTCTCAGATTAGTCCCATACAGTTGAGTTTTAACAAGTTTTGCTCCTGTTAGGTTTGCCCCTTCTAAAGTAGCTTCGCTCAATTTTGTGCCGATAAAACTAGCATTGGTTAAGTCAGCGCATCGTAAGTTACATCCCCGTAAGTCTAAATTGTCAAAATTCTGACCTTGTCCGTTACCGGTTACAACCAATTGACGAATTATTTTATTTTCTAAGTAGGTTCCTTCAACTCTCGCTTTATCTAAGTTTTTAGCATTTAACCAACAAGTGCGAGTGAGATTAGCTTTTCTAAAGTCAGTGTTTTTGAGATTAGCACCAGAAAAGTCTGCATCAGTTAAATCTACGTTGTAAAAGCTGGTTCCTCCATAGTTACATAGAATAATTGCAATATTTCTAATCAAAGCATATTTGTGATCGCCAAGTACAGCACGCCAACCAATAAAAAGACTCAGAGCGAGCAAAGTTATCGTGGCAGGAACTGCAATGACCAAAATTTTGACAACAGCTGAAGTGTAGAGCAAATTTTCATTCTCTTCCTGACTCGCTGCTATTATTCCCAGTATTGCTCCGGTTAGAGTTACACATTGAATCAATAATAATAACATTCTGTTTGGGAATGAAATTCTCATCACCGCGATCGCAATTGCCTCTAACAATACCCCTGAAATATTAATACCAATAAAAAGTGCTAGTAAAATTGCATTTGCTCTGGCATTATCTGTGCTAGGAAAAGCCAGAAATATAGTAATAGAGGTAAGTATAATTAAAGCAAAAAGCCATAAAGCCTTACCTATACCTCTAAAAATTGTGATGAAAATAAAACCCAAGAATAAAATTAATGCAAAACCAGCAACTAATAATAGTAGAATCCAAGATTGATTGTCGAATACCAATAGACTAGCTATAAAAGCCCCTGCATAGCCAGATATAAATCCACCTAGCATTGCTAAAAATAATAAAATTATTCCTAAAATCAGCAACCAACTTATTTTTAGTCCAGCTTGAGCATAACGAAAATCTCTTTTTACTAACGCCGTCTTTTCCTCTTTAGAAAAGTCTTTTCCCCGAATGGAATTTTGTTTGCTGTTGGACATCTTTACACATTCTTTTCTGTTTAGACCTACTTTATGTCTTATACCACTTTTATGCAAATATAGTCATTCTGATTTAGATTGAGACAAGATTTTCTTGCTGTGAAAGGGTTTTTAGCTGAAAAAGTATCCCATTCTTATTCTGAATGACTATAACAACAACTTTCTACATTTTTAGTTCAACAGTTAATTACCCCCGATTCTTTATCCTATCTACAATTATTCTTCTCCAATCATTGCCGCTACCCTGGCCATCAAATCTGCCATCTGGTGAGTGTATGTTGTTTAATGTGTGAATTGCACTATAACGAACATCTCTATCCCTATCAGTATTTGTGATGATGTTAATTAAAGGTTGAACAGCTTCTTTTGATTGTATGTTTCCTAATGAGTGCATTGCACCATCACGAAGACTATGATCCGTATCAGTATTCATAATTTCAATTAAAGCTTGAACAGCCTCTTTTGATTGTATGTCTTCTAATGCATCAATTGCTTGACGACGAATAATGATGTTCGTATGAGTATTTTTTATGATCTTAATTAAAGGTTCAACAGCTTTTTCTGATTTAATGAATCCTAATACTTCAATTGCATGGAAACGAACATCTCCATCCGTATCAGTATTCATGATTTTAATTAAAGGTTGAACAGCCTCTTTTGGTTGCATAAATCCTAATGCTATAATTGCAAATATACGAACATATTTATCAGTATCTTTTATGATTTGAATTAAATCTAAATCTTTTATGATGTTAATGAAAGCTTGAACAGCCTCTTTTGATTTTATCCTTCCTAATTCGTTAATTACATATCTGCAAATATCTCTATCGTTACCAGTATCTGTTATGATATTAATGAAAGCTTGAACAGCCTCTTTTGATTCTATCTTTGCTAATTCTCTAATTGCATTTATACGAACATTTATATCCGTAACAGTATCTGTTATGATGTTAATTGAAGCTTGAACAGCTTCTTTGGGTTCTATGTACCCTAATGCTTCAATTGCATCCATACGAACATCACTATCCTTACCAGTATCTGTTATAATGTTAATTAAAGATTCAACAACCCCTTTTGATTCTATGTTTCTGAATGCTTCAATTAAAATATTTAGAACATCTATATTCATCCCAGTAGTAATGTTTATTAATGTTTCATTTGCAATCTTTCGAACATGTGCCTCCGTATCAGTATCTGTGATGATATTAATTAAAGGTTGAATAATTTTAATTAAAAGTGGAACACCCTCTTTTGATTGTATGTTTTTTAATACGCAAATTGCCAATAGACGAACAGAACTATCCGTATCAGTATCTGTGATAATGTTAATTAAAGGTTGAACAGCCTCTTCTGATTGTATGTTTCCTAATACATCAATTGCAATCTCTAGAACATCATTATTAGTACCAGTATATGTTATAATGTCTATTAAAGTTGGATTCTCTTTTAATTGTATCCTTCCTAATTCCCGAATTACACCAACTAGAAGCTCTCTATCCGTACTATTAGGACTAGGACGACGAGGCGTCCACAAAACTTCATTTGTTTTTGGACCAATAATACCATCTGGCTCTAAATTATGATATTTCTGAAAACGAAT
>JAKQYG010000111.1 GCA_023356515.1 Trichodesmium sp. MAG_R04
CCCTCTCATACTTTTCAAGCAACCTCTTCTTAAATTTAGTGATTGCAGTCTGAAATCTGTTTTATATTAATCAGTGATTGCAGTTTACTTTTATTTATATTTATTACTATAACTTGTTTTAAGTGATTGCTCCTAGTGATTGCGCCCAGTGATTACATTTGGGAACACTCTGACTGTCTACAATCACCTCTCTTGGGCTTTCTTCTCGTCCAGACATCACTCGGTTCAAATTTCGTAAACGTTGATGAATCGCATCCCAAGTGTCATCCAAGCGCCAGTTACGGAAATATGTGTAGACTGTCTGCCAGGGTGGAAAATCAGCCGGCAAATCTCGCCATTTACACCCTTGGACTACCAGATAGAATATGGCATTGATAACTGAGAATAAACAGACACAGCGAGGATGACCCCCTTTCTTTGCTGGAGGTAGCAGTGGCTTAATTAACTCAAACTGTTCATAAGTCAGATTACTCGTATATACTTTTCTCATTCTTGTGAGCACCTATATGTATTTTTCCTTAATCATACTTTACCCTGTGTGAGCTTTTTTACTCTCGATTAGACTTTTAAAACAGGCTCTGATAGGGCTTTTCGGGTTTTCTCGTCTGTGGCGATCGCGACTCAAAATTTAGTCAAATAGTACTTCTGGCTAAAGCCCTACTAAGAACTTGAATTGACAAACCATTAATTTTTGGAACTGGTAATAGTGCTATTGGTGGCTGTTTCTCTGGGGTGACTTGGAAAGCTATGGGGAAATGGTGATTTTTACTATGAAAGTGGTGATCGCGACAACCCTAAATACCTTATTTACTAATCTCTACTTCCAATCTGAAAAGACTTTTTCAGCAAACTCTAAATATATATATAATCGGAAAACAGGAAATCAGATTCAATAAAAAAGTTTCCCAAAATTTGGAAACTTTGATACAAGTTTTTCGGCAAACTTAATTTATTCAAGCTAATATTATTTTAACATGGGATTATAAGCAACCCAAACCTTTGATCTAGATTTTGAACCAGATATTTCTTGGCCCATATTTGCTATTATTTTTATAACTTTTACTTCTTCTATATTTCTAAAATATCCTTTTCTCTTAATTTTAACTATATTTTTTCCAAAAATACGTTCCTGGTTATTTATATTTATTTTTTTCATGTTTTTTCCTAAGGCTAAATGCTCTTTGATTGCTAAAGTTTACACATTTTCCTTATACAGTCATGCCAGTTAATTTTCAGGATAAAAATATATACAACATATTTCGGGTAAATGAGGTATGGGATAATATTATAGTGCGGGTATCTTACCCGCGTAAGTGTACCTCACGAAAGTGAAATCCGCTGTAAAAGTTGACTAATCTCCATTTTAAGTCTATTTTCTGATTATATTTTCCCTATTAATATTGGGTTTGAAGCCATTTTCGGTTTAAAAAATCTTAAACTGTTCTTAGGAATAACATAAAAATTATTATACTAGCTTCAAAAAATACCATCACAAATAATTGACAAAAAAATAAAAATATGATATATCAATTATTGATTAGGTAATGAAGATGTGGCAACCTCAGGAAAAACAGCCTGCCTCAAACCTTGAAAAATCTCAACTAAAAAAATTACTAATTCTTCTATTTCCTGCAACTATCTGGCTATTAATTTTTTTCATCATTCCGTTAGTAATTGTTTTAATTTATAGCTTTTTAGAACGAGGTACTTATGGTGGTATTATTTGGGAATTTACTCTAGATAACTATCAACGATTAGCTCAAGAAATATATTGGGGAATATTCTGGCGGTCTTTATTTTTCGCTTTCATTACAACTATAATGTGTTTACTCGTTGGCTATCCCCTAGCATATTTAATTGCTACTATTAGACAACCTTGGCGTAATGTTTTATTGATGTTAGTTATTATTCCTTTTTGGACTAATTTTTTGGTGCGTACTTATGCTTGGATAGTCTTACTTAGAACTGAAGGAGTATTTAATATTGCCTTGCAGAGTTTGCAGCTCACAGACGAACCTTTAACTCTTTTATTTACACCCTTTGCTGTTACTATTGGCTTAGTTTATGGCTACTTACCATTTATGGTTTTACCTTTATATGCAACAATTGAACGGTTTAATTTTTCTTTGTTAGAAGCTGCTCAAGATTTAGGTGCTAATGATTTACGAACCTTTTTTCGTATCGTTTTACCATTAACAATACGAGGCATATTTGCAGGTTGTTTATTGGTTTTTATTCCGGTATTTGGTGCTTTTCTTACTCCTGATATTTTAGGTGGTGCTAAAACTATAATGGTAGGAAATCTGATTCAAAATCAATTTCTTAAAGCCAGAAATTGGCCGTTTGGTTCAGCATTATCAATTGCATTGATGATGATCGTATTAATTCCAGTTATCATCTATTTCCATGTCTCAGAAGAGAAAAATAATTAAGCTTTTGTGCATTTAAACAACTTATTGTTGTATGCCTCGTTCAGAGAAAAAACATTCTAAATTATAAATTATAGCTTAGCTAAGATGATTGTTAACCAGTAGGGTGTAAATTATTCTTATTTTGTAGGTTTGTAAAAAAATTATTACGTTTAGCATGAAAGTAAGAATAAAACAAATAGATTTACTCATCCGTTCTCTTGGCAAATTTGGTTTATGGCTAAATGCGACTTTGAGTTTTGCCTTTCTATATCTGCCTATTTTTATCTTAGTGATTTACTCCTTTAATGATTCTCGTTTTAATGCTGTATGGCGAGGTTTTACTTTAAAATGGTATGATAATTTATTACAAGGAGTGGCAGATAATACTGTTAGCAATGTAATGATTTGGGATGCCCTGAAAAATAGTCTTTTTGTCGCAACAATTTCAACATTACTAGCAACAATTTTTGGTACTATGATTGCTTTGGCATTAGAACGTTTTCGTTTTCCAGGACGTAATGTTTTAGAGGCAATACTTTTTTTGCCGATAATTATACCGGAAATTACGATTGGTATTTCTTTATTAGTTTTCTTTTCTTTGGGGTTTCAGCTAATCGAAGATATTATAGGTATTCGTTTAGTTTTAGGTTTACCGACAGTAATTATTGGTCATATAGTATTTAGTATTTCTTTTGTTGTTGTAACTGTCAGAGCTCGAGTAGCTCAACTTGACCCTGCTTTAGAGGAAGCAGCTTTAGACTTGGGTGCTAATGAATGGCGAACTTTTTTTCAGATTACTTTACCTTTAATTTGGTCGGCAATTTTTAGTGCCGCTTTGTTAGCTTTTACCTTGTCATTAGATGATTTTGTGATTACTTTTTTCACTGCTGGAGTCGGTTCAACAACATTACCATTATTTGTTTATGGTATGATTAAATTTTCGGTAACTCCAGCTATTAATGCTATATCAACTTTGATGTTAGTAGCTTCTTTAATATTGGTAGTATCTTCTCTTTTGTTAGGCAAAAATAGAATTAATTATTGATTTAAGGTGTAACTAAATTTCTGTTTTGGGAATTTGAGAAGTTAATTGATAACATCTTACTACCAAATCCATTTATTTTGGCCATGCCGTTAAATCTCGATACCTTTTGACTACAGTTATTTTTATTCTTCCTATTAACCATCAAACCTGAAACCTACTAAAACTTAACATATGAATGAGTGCGTAAGATAAATTATATTATCAAACATTTATCACACTTGATATAACTATGAAAAAAATTATCACTTTTTTATTGGTATTTACCATAGCATTAATTCTCTCTATCGCTTGTAATAATAATCCCAATTCTTCGGAAAATAATGTTCTGAATATATACAATTGGTCTACATATATTGATCCTGAAGTAATCACTGAGTTTGAGAATAAATTTAATGCCAAAATTCAGTACGATACTTATGAAAGCAACGAAGACCTGTATGCCAAAATTAAACCTGGAAATCCAGGTTATGATATAGCTTTTCCAGGTGATTATATGGTAAAAATTATGGCATCTGAAGGACTACTAGAAAAACTGAATCAAGAGAATATTCCTAATATAAAAAATCTTAATAAGATGTTTATTAATCCTCCATATGATCCAGGAAATAAATATAGTCTTGCTTACCAATGGGGGACAATGGGAATAGGTTATAATATTAAAGCAACTGGGGGTAAAATTAATAGTTGGTCAACTATGTTTGATGAGAAATTTAAGGGGAGAATAGCTTTGTTGGATGATATGCGTAGCAGCTTTTCTATTGCTTTAATTTCTCTTGGTTATAGCCCTAATACAACTAATCCTAAAAAAATTACTGAAGCTAGAGATTTTCTGATTAAAAATAAACAGGCGATCGCTGCTTTTGCACCGGATACAGGTCAAAACCTATTAGACCAAGGTGAAGTAGATTTAACCTGCGAATGGAGTGGGGATATTTTCCAAGTTATGAAAGAAAATCCTGACCTTCGTTATGTTATTCCAAAAGAAGGAAGTATTATTTTAACTGATAATATGGTTATTCTCAAAGGAAGTAGAAATAAAGAGCTGGCAGAAAAATTTATTAACTTTATTCTTGAACCAGAAATAGGAGCAAAAATATCTAATTTTATTAAGTATGCTACCCCAAACCAAGCAGCAAAAGACCAAGGTTTAATTGAAGCTGTTGACCTGAATAATTCTGCTATTTATCCCCCACCAGAATTATTCGATAAACTTAAATATATTCAAGACCTTGGTCAAGCTACAATTTTATATGATGAAGCTTGGACAGAAGTTAAGTTAGGAGTTAGTAAATAGTAATTTTTAAGTAAGTATTCAGCATTAAACAATTAGAAAGTACAATTTACTTATCAATGGAAAATATAGCAGTCAAGCTCATTAATATTGCCAAAATATTCTCTGGTCAAAATAAAAAAAAATTTATTGCTGTAAATAATATTAATCTCCAGATTAAAAAATCTGAATTTTTTTCTATACTCGGTCCGTCTGGATGCGGTAAAACTACAACATTAAGAATGATAGCTGGTTTTGAAATTCCAACCTCTGGGGAAATTTATATTCAAGACAAATTAATGGGAAATAGTCCGCCATTTCATCGACCAGTTAACACAGTTTTTCAGAATTATGCTTTATTTCCTCATCTCACAGTGGCAGAAAATATTGCCTTTGGATTAGAGATGGAAAATCTCCCACGCCTAGAAATAAATCGTCGGGTAACTGATACTTTAGCTCAAGTAAAATTAATAGATATGCAAAAACGTTATCCTCGACAATTATCTGGTGGACAACAACAAAGGGTTGCTTTGGCAAGAGCATTGGTTAAACAACCAGCACTGTTATTATTTGATGAACCGTTGGGTGCTTTAGATTTGAAATTACGCAAAGAAATGCAATTAGAATTAAAGCAAATGCAGCAAAGGTTGGGTATTACTTTTGTATATGTTACCCACGACCAAGAAGAAGCTTTAACTATGTCTGACCGGATAGCTGTTATGCATCAAGGAGAAGTTTTACAAGTGGGAACTCCGGTAGAGATTTATGAACAACCAAAAACTCGTTTTGTGGCTGAATTTATTGGGGAAAGTAATTTTTTTACTGGGGGAATAACTGCACATCAAGAGGATAAAAGTCTGGTGTTAATAGATGAAGATTTATCTTTGTTAATACCTTCTGTTAATCATCTGCCAATAAATACAGTTATTACTTTAGTTGTAAGACCGGAAAAAATAGAAATTTGCCCGCCAACTTTCACAGCAGATTCTTATTTTTACGGCATCATAGAACATTTGGTTTATATTGGCACGGATACTCGTTATGTTGTGGGTTTGACTGACAAAATTAAGATAGTTATCCGCCAACAAAATATTAGTCCTTTTTCTCTGAATCAATATTCTGTTGGTGAGAAGGTTAAAGTTAATATTCCTGTGAAAAATATTAGTATCCTGCGAGAAAATTGTTCAGAAAAAGACAGGTTAAAATTGGGATAATTTACAAGTATTAGCAATAAAAACCCGCCCCTTAAAGACGGGGAATAAATTGAGAAAAGAAATGTATATTGTACTTCTAAATACGGCTAATAAAAATCTAATCAGGAAAAATTTAAATAGTAATTGCTGATTAAATGACAGTGGGTTTTACTTTCGTAAAGTACGCCTATCGTGGGCAAGATGACCGCACTGGGAACATTTCATTTTTTATATCTGTGCTTCTACTTGGAACTTCCTCTATAATAATTTAATTAAATATAATGAAAACCCGATTTCTTTTTTGGGCATATAAGTATTAAGATAAACCCTGTTAATTATTAATCGGTTAAGGGCCCTCGCTTTCGGTCATAAGAATTGGAGATACAAATTTTGGTAAAAGTAAGAGTAAGACAGCATGTCAACCCTTTATCTAGCAAATATCAACAATCAGCAAGCATCCCAAATTTCAGTGATATTTATGCAGATATTAAGAAACCATTACATTTAGATATTGGTTGTGCTAGAGGTAGATTTTTATGGCAGATGGCACAGATAGAACCTGAGTGGAATTTTATGGGTTTAGAAATACGAGAACCCTTGGTTATAGAAGCTAATAATTGGCGAGATAAACAAGGTTTAAATAATTTACATTATTTGTTCTGTAATGTGAATATTTCTCTGGGAAAAATATTTGAGTCTTTGCCCACAGGAATATTAAAAAGAGTCTCAATTTTATTTCCCGACCCTTGGTTTAAAAGACGTCATCAAAGCCGTCGAGTTGTACAACCACAATTAGTTCAAGATTTGGCAAATTATTTAATAGTAGGAGGGCAAATATTTTTGTATTCTGATGTAGAAGAAGTAGCAAAGGAAATGTGTGATCATTTCTTAGCGCATAATTCATTTTATAGAAGTTACAATGATTGGTTAAACAAAAATATTTTGCCAGTTTTATCGGAAAGAGAAAAGGCAACTTTAGGAAAAAATAAATCTGTGTATCGGGGGTTATTTATTAAGTCAGAGGAAACAACCCATAGAGAAGTAACTGAGAATTCATAAGTCTGAAATAAGCATAAATAAAGGTTAAAATAAAAAATATTACAAAAGACTTAGAAGTAATTTATAAAAAGTTTTTCACTGTTTTGAGTTTTTATTGCTTTTTTAGGGATAATTAAACCTAGCTGCCTATAGTTTGCTCTCTAAATCTTTTTTAAAGTAGGTAGATAAATAGGAAATTTATAAAGTAGGTAGTCGGATATATTTGTCCCTTAATTTTTCTTCCTAGGTCTGACCAAAATACTAAGTTTTTAGCCTTGAAGGAGTAAAAATTAGGCACTTTAAAAAAAAGGCTAATGCCTTCATGTGTAAATAGTTTTATATTTAATCAGCAAACTCTACTTAACTAGTTAAATCCAAGAACGAAACCACATTCTGAGCTGCCAATTTTCGGGAGATAAAGGTAATCCTAAATAAACAGGCATCCAAAAAATAAACGCTAATAAAACTATAAAAATAATTATCACTCCCATTATTCTCAAACGAATTTCTAGACTATTCAACCACCTATCAATCAACCAAGAGAATCCTAGGATAGCAAACACTAAAGCCACCATATAATGATACAAAAAAGTACAACGACTTACTCTACTCCAAGGAATAAAATTACTTAGCCAATTAATAACTAAATATAGTAACAACCACATTTCTGAGGGATGTGGAAATCTAATAGTCTGCTTTAGTTTAATTTTTCTATGTCTTGCTTGTCTATTTTTTTCCCAATGCCAAACGCGATTAAATAATATCAAGATTAATAATAAGATTGCCCATATTGAGAACCACCAAAGGATAGGGTTTCCCATGGCATGAACATCAAAAATTAGGGGATTAAGCTTTGGATATCCAATATCTGAATATAGAGGTGGTAATAAAGAGAGATCTGGTTTGTCTAATAAACCCGTATTTCTATAAAAATAAGCTACAGGTCTGATCATTAACGGCCAAGTAAACCATTGAGCGCAATAAGGATGAGTATCAGCTCCACTGCCAATTCTTTGGTGATAGCTGAAAATCTGTCGCTGCATTTCAAAAAAACCGTATTTAGGATTAAGAATAATGTGAGGAATCCAAAGTAGGCTATAGGTAATTATTGGAATAACGAATAAGTTTAGAATCAATTGAATCAGATTTAGTTGAGTTAAATTCTCCCAAGGAGATGTATATTCTAATTTTTTTTTGGGAGCAAAAAATTCAATTATCCATGCCAATATCCAGAGTAAATAAATACCAAGTAAAAATCCTAGACCATTCCATTTAATTGCTACACTTGCACCAAAAAATATCCCAGATAAAGTCAACCATTTTTTTTGTTTTAATTGACTCTTTTTTAGAGCAATAATTAAATATAAATGAGCTAATAATCCAAACATTACTAGATAAATATTATTCAGAGCATAACGAGACTCAACTAAAAATAACCCATCTAAAGCTATAAGTAAAGCAGCAACCAAACCATAACTCCAGCGGTGTGTTAATTGATAGGCGATCGCTCCTACTACTAGAGGAATAAATGAACCTGTTAAAGCATTTAGCCAGCGATAACTCCAAGATGCTAAAATAGAACCTGTTTCATTATTAACTATTTCTTGTCCAAAGGGTAAATGAGAACCTATCCAAATACCAATTGCAATGATATATTGACTAAGGGGAGGATGGGCATTAAAAAATTCAGTTTGAGTAAGATAATTATTAGCGAATTTTGCATAATAAACCTCGTCAAAAACGAGAGTATTAAAACGACCTAATTGCCAAAATCTTAGGATAGCTGAAAATAGAAATATGCTAGCCATCCCAATCATAGACCATTTACTTGATTGATGAGGTATTAATTGCATAAATATAATTGAGTTTCAGAGGCTTTTAATTTTAGTATCAAGAAACAAAAAACAGCCCTAAATTACAAACAAATAGGGCTATAACTAAAAATGATAAATTTACATGCTTTTGTTGAAAATGTCAAGTGATTCTTAATGAAGCTTTGTGGAAAAGGGTCGAATGGATTGATGATATTTTAGCTAATTTTGATCACTATAGGCAAATATAAGATTATAACAATAAAATCGAAGTTGAAATGAATCTAGCTGATTTGAAAATAGGACAAATAGCAATAGTCGATCAAGTCCTAAATATTGATTGCGAACAAGGAACTGTTCAGAGATTAGCAGCAATGGGAGTAGTTTCTGATAAACCAGTGCAAGTTTTGGGCAAGGCTAAATTTAATGGGCCGTTACACATTCGAGTTGGAGCCACCACAGAAATAGCTATCCGACCCCATGAAGCGGAAATTATAATTATTAAAACAGATAGGAATGACGAAATGAATTTTTCTGAAGGTTCTCAAATGATTCCCAAGTCTATAATAGAGTTAATAGAAAAAGTTAAAATAGTGTTATTATTAATGTTAACTTCTATTATTATATTGGTTATTAGTCAGCTTTTAGTATGGAATTATTAGATGAGCTTTTCAGATTACAGGACTGCCAAAAAAGTTCTTAACTAAGCCCTATTGACTAATAACTAATAACTAATAACTAATAGCTGAAATGACTTGTCATAATAATATAGTAACAATATCCCAACCTACTAATGCAATAAAAAAAGTTGCTTTAATAGGGATGCCAAATACTGGAAAATCTACATTTTTTAATCGGATTACTGGAGTTTCGGCCCATGTAGGAAATTGGCCGGGAATAACAGTCGATCTTTTCCAAGCTGAGATCAAAGTAAATCAGGAAATTACACAATTTGTAGACTTACCAGGAGTTTATAATCTCAATGGTTTTTCCGAAGATGAAAAAGTTGTTCAAAATTTTCTAGAAAATAATCCCATTGACTTAGTAATAGTTGTTATTAATTCCTCACAAATTGACCGTCAAATCATGCTGCCATTACAGGTAAAAGCCTTGAGTTTACCAGCAATTTTGATGTTAAATATGTCAGATGAAGCTCAACAATATGGGGTTCAAATAGATACGGAAGAATTATCCAAACGTTTAGAAATGCCAGTGTTTCTAATAAGTGCTAAATATGGCAAAGGCTATATGAACGCATATATGGCAATTTCTCAACAGTTAAAAGAGAGTAAAAATTCAGTCAAACTAAATACCAATAAAATCAAGGAAAATATTTCTGTTAGGGAAATAGATACTATCTTAAATGGAACTGTGGTTATGCCTTCTCAAATGGCACAAAATTTCACAGCTCAAGTTGATAAAATTCTGCTTCATCCTGTCTGGGGTTTACCTTTATTTTTCCTA
>JAKQYG010000112.1 GCA_023356515.1 Trichodesmium sp. MAG_R04
ATATAAAATCTATGCACAAGATGCAAGCATATTTTCCAATTTACAGTCTTTTAGAGAAAAAATTGCTATATTCTCAAAATTTTGTTTCTTGGTTAGAAGATAAAATTTTTACTCCCTCTCTAAATATACCTATTGATGAGACTTTGCCATATTTACTAGAGGTATTAAAGTTAACTTTTAACTCTCAAGGCGATCCTCAAACTGTTTATCCTCTAATTGTCGAAAATCTTGATTTATTAGAACCACATTTTATATACATTTTACGGAAGTGGGCCAAGAAAACTTTTTCCAATATCTCTCAAAATAAAGCAGCTATCATTGCCAGTACATTAGTAAATTTTGCTCAGATTATCTGGGCACTACCTGATGGAGATTCTGATGTTAACTTAGAAATTGCTTTAGCTTGCTGCGAGCTAGCCTTGGAAGTATATAATTTAGAGGAATTTCCGGAACATTGGGCAATAATTCATAACAATCTAACTGTAATTTATCAAAGTCGCTGCTATGGAGTTCCTATCCATAATCTGATTAAATCTTTTGAACATTATCAAAAAGCCAACCTTGTATTCCTAGAGCAAAGTTTTCCTCAAAAATGGACTAATTTAGGTTTGTATTAGTAATATTAATTTACTTAAGGGTCGTTGAATAAATATATAAATTCTGATGATACATCACATAAATTTAAGTAGTTCTACACCTTACTCAAAGTGCTAAAAAATCACGAAATTAATCATTCACTTACTTGTAATTCCCTCTAGCCTGAGTGGAAAAAATATAGAAAAATTAATATCTTAATAACTGTTACTCATTCCCTATTATCACTAAATAATTTAACTTCTAACTTATAACTTAAGCTATACGTATAGCAATCCCATCTGCTTCTATGACTGAATTGGAATTTCAATAATAAATTCACTTCCTCGATTTACGTCAGAATTACATGATATCTGACCGCCATGTTTTTGTACAATAATCTCATAACTAATTGCAAGTCCTAAACCTGTTCCTTTGCCTATATCTTTAGTAGTAAAAAATAGGTTAAATATTTTGTCTTTTATCTCAGGGGTAATCCCCAAACCATTATCAGCAATTTCAATCAAAACACTACCAGGATTATCTTTTTTAATTGCCGTAGTAATTTTAATAGTAGGGCTAAAATATTTCTCTATAGCTCGTTTTTCTTCCAATGCATCTATGGCATTACTAAGGAGATTCATCAACACCTGATTAATCTGAGCAGCATAACATTTCACTAAAGGCAAATTGCCATAATTTTTCACAATTTCAATCTGAGAATTCCTGTGCCGAGCTTTGAAACGATGCTGCAAAATTAATAGGGTACTATCAATTCCTTGATGTAAATCAACAGCTTTCATTTCTGATTCATCAAGACGAGAAAACGTTCTTAATGAGAATACTAATTGACGAATACGTTCAGACCCCAACTTCAGAGCATCCATTGTCTTAGGCAAATCTTGCATTACAAATTCTAAGTCAATATCTTCTACAAAATCTTGAATTTCTGGGACAGGATTAACATAATGTTTAGAATATAATTTCATCAAATCGAGTAAATTTTGAGTATATTCCTCCACATAATTCAGGTTGCCATAAATAAAATTAACAGGATTATTAATTTCATGGGCAATTCCTGCCACTAACTGCCCTAAACCAGCCATTTTTTCACCTTGAATCATCTGGACTTGAGTTTGTTTTAAATTATGCAAAGTTTTTTTTAATTCTTCAGCTTGGATACGAGTTTTTTCTAGTAATTCAGCTTGTTTTAAGGCAATACCTAATTGTACTCCTACTTGTGCTAACAAATTAATCTCTTCATCTTGCCAATAACGAGGACTAGAATGTTGATAAGCAACCAATAACCCCCAAAGTTTCTCTCCCTGCAAAATTGGTACAAAAGTTTCATTTTTAGGAAGTTTACTAGCATTAGTTTGTGTAGCGATCACAGGACTAATTGGCAAGGGAGTATTAACTATAGAAGTTAATTCATCAATCATTGAATCTGCCACAAACTCCCCACTCCAATCTTCGTAAAAACGATAAATCCCCACTCGTTCAACTTCTAGTAACTGTCGCACTTCTTGAGTAGTAGTCTGAAAAATCGTATTAATATCCAAAGATTGACGAATTTTATCAATGGTAATTGACAGCGCTTTTTGCCGTTCTGTGGCTTTCTGCAATTCTGCTGCTTGAACTTGAACTTGTTTGAAATACTCAGCTTGTTGTAGTGCGACTCCCAACTGACCAGCAATTTGAGTCAACAATTCTACCTCCCCTATTTCCCACTTACGGGGGGCAGAATTTTGATAAGCTGCCAGTAAACCCCAAAGTTTTTCTGCCTGATAAATAGCCACGATAGCATATGCCCTAGCTTGATATGACTCTAATACCTTGATATAACAGTCACTAAAATTTGCTTTATAGATATCATTGCAACTGCAATAAACTTTTTGAGCAAAATTTTCCCCTTTGTTTTGCTGTAAATAGGTATCATTCAAATAATTTGGCAAATCTCTAACGGAACATAGAGAAATATTTGCAGGAATTTGGGGATTTTCCTTTTGCTTCTGTATTAACTTCACCCAACCCTCAGCTACTGACTCAGCCAGAAATTCCCCACTCCAATCAGCATGGAAACGGAAGATAGCAACTCTATCCACATTTAATAATTGCTGTACTTGCTGGGTGGTTGTTTGAAAAATTGTCTCAATATCTAGAGATTGACGAATTTTATCAAAAATTCCAGCTAAGGTTTTTTGGCGTTCTACCGATTGTTCCATTACTACTTGTTTAAAAGCATCTTCTTGCCGTAGCGCTATACCAAAATGATCGGCTATTTGTTGAGCAAACTCTATTTCATAGTCTTGCCAATTACGGGGACTACTACATTGATGAATACACAACAAGCCCCAAAGTTCCGATGATTCTTCTTTTTCTGTAACCTTGCGTAGAGGTACAACTAGATTTGCCTTGACTTGAAAGCGCCCTAAAATTTCTATATAACAATCACTTAATTCTGCTGTATAGATATTTGCTATTGCTTGCACTCTACCTTCTTGATAGTGAATAGCAAATTGTTCTCCAAAACAATAGTCGTATACTTTAGCTGCCAACCCTGAATCCCATTCATCTACTACATCTTCCGAAACAAATTCTCCCTCCCAGTCTTTTTCTGGATAGAAACGAAACACAGCAACTCTATCTGCTTTAAATAGTTGGCGTACTTCTGTGACAGTAACCTGAAAAATTTCTTCTAAAGCTAGAGGTGTACGAATCTTTTTGATGACCTTTGAGAGGGTTTTTTGTTGTTCTATTTGGTAATGTGCTATTTCTAAAAGTTGTGTATTTTTAATAATTACTGCCAAGTTTTGGGCTGTTTTCTGGGCAAGTTCAATCTCTACATCCTGCCATTGCCTAGAGCTACTACATTGGTGAATGCAAAGCATTCCCCAGAGTTCAGGTACAGTTGCCTGGGTTACCTCAGCTTGTTTTAAAATAGGAACGACTAAATTAGCTTTTACTTGAAACTCTCGTAATATTTTGGCATGAGATTCACTTAGTTGGGCTGTGTCAATATTTTTTACTACCAGAATACCTTCTGTTTGATAGTCAGGAAAGCTGTTATTTTGAACTTTCAGATTTAATAGAGACTTCCAACCATCTGCAACATCTTCATAAACAAATTCTCCAGGCCCATCTACCTCAAGATAGAAACACAACAGGGCCACCCGGTCTACCTTCAGTAACTTCCGTAGTCCTGTAAGTTGAGTTTTAAAAATAGTTTCTTGGTCTATAGATCTTGGAATCCAGGCGTTTGCCTCTGCTAATGCTTTTTGATATTCCGTGTTTTGTTCAGACATATTGTGATTTATTTATTGCTGTTAAACATTTATTATCAATCTTTCTGGCCAATACATAAGGGCGGAGGCAGGGGTAAAAAATTTTGGGAAAATATTACAACAAGAGTCAGAAGTGAAATTGGCAGGGGGGACTATATTTTATTGGCAGGAGAATATCCCAAGCACCCTCGCAACTTTTAAATATATTATATCTTTTCTTTTTGTTTGGACTATATTTTATTGGCAGAAGAATGTCCTAAGTGTCCTCGAAACTTTTATACAATTTCTCAAAAGTCTTGCTATAGTTGGAAACTAGTAAAATTGCTTTTATACATAACTGAAGCCAAAAAATATTAAGTATCTGCTCGAACAAATAATATGTCTAAATATAAAATTCAAATATGGCAAAGTTTCTGGCAATTAGTATTAGATATATCTTTTATCTTTAATCTTTTTATTTTACTCCTAGATTCCAAAAGAAAATGTAAGGATCTTCTATTAAACTTCCCTAAAACAATAATTTGATTAAAAAATTGCTCCCTGGACTCTTGGAAAAAATAAGTCGAAAATAAGGTCAATACCTTATACAGTGATGTTTTGAATTTCAATTAACTATTTTCTTGATATACCTAGATTTTAGCTATTTTTAATTCTTTCAGGTATTTCCCTTGTTAATACTGGGTTGGGAGCCATTTTAATTACAAAAAATTTCAAATTTCAGTTAAAGTCCGTTTCCTATCAAAATAAATGATGCCCAATAATAAGGACTACTCCGTTCTTGATTTTTTCCAGTAATCATACTTATTTGAGCTGCCCGTAATGCTTCTGCTTGACTTTTTCCTTCTTGTAAAACTGTATAAAAAGTATTCATTAATTGATCTGAATCATCGTTTACTCGCCACAAAGAAGTTATTATTGTCCCTACCCCTGCATTTTGCATTTGATAACCAAAACCAACTATTTCTTCCCCATTACCCATCCGCCCACTAATATTAGTTTCAGCAGCACTTAATACTACTAAATCTACATTTGGTAATAACCAATTTTCCATATCTGATATATTAATTCGATCACCATCTCCAAATAAGATAAAAGAGTCTTCTGGTTTACCATTTCCTTCTTTTTCTGTTAGTAATACCACGGGAGTATCTAAATGCAAAATATTGTAATCATTAAAATTATTGATTATTGTTTGTGAACTAAATTCACTGTTAACAAGTTGGCGGCTACCAGGAATTTTTTCTGCTAAATTTTCGACTAATTTCCCTGTTGTTGGTTTTAACATAACTTCACGATTTCCGATCTGAACTTGATATTCACCTTCTGTTAAAGCCGCTGCTAATACACGGGGTTGATTTGTAGGTTGAGTCTCAAAATTTGTGAGGCTAGCTGCTATAATGTTATTTACACTAAAACGTTCTACCAACCATTTCTCTCCGTCATAAAGTCCTGTTAAAGGAATATAACGAAGTTGATTATCTGGTGCATAAATAATTGTATTGATATTAGCTTTAGTTAATTCATCTTCTATTGGTTTAATTAACCAACTATAGAGTTTTTCAGAGTGTTTTTTTGCGTCTTGAATAGGATCAGAAATTGTCAGGCGAAAGTCAGCGATCGCTTTGTTAATTTCTTCTGCTGTAACTGCTACAGTTTTGTGTATTGGCTCCCCTTCTGCTTTGATTAATACCAATTCTAATTTATCTGACAAAATCAAAGGATAAAATAGAGCTGTTCTGGGAAACTTTTGCAATTTTTCTTGTAGCCTCTGAGCCTGTGAAAAATCAGCTTTTAGATTATTTTTATCAATCTCCAGATTTAACATCTCTTTTGTAACTTCAGTCAGAATTTTTTCTTCAGCAGCTAGCAATTTAACTCCGGTTGCTGTTACTTCATTCCCTATTACATTGCCAAGATAATTATCTAATTGTTCGATCTTAAGCAAATCTAAAACTTTTTGAGCTTCAACAATACGTTTTTGTTGTAATAGTAAATCTGCTAACTTTCGATAAACTGTTTCAGAATTTTCTAATCCCTTTCTATTGATTTTCTGACTCCGCATAGTTTCATTTATATTAACAGCTTTTTTATATAAAACTACTGCTAATTCTAGTTTATCTTGGGCGACTAATATTGTGCCTAATTGTGCATAAATTCTACCAACTTTAGCAGTTTTTTCATCTTCTTTATATATGGCTAATGCTTGCTCTAAATTTTCTAAAGCTTGAGGATATTGTTTGAGTTTAAATAAAGAATTCCCTATGCCTTGATAGGCTATAGCAATAAAATTTTTATCGTTTTTGTTAGGTAAATTATCCAAAGCAAGTTTGTGATAATTTATAGAAATAGAATAATCACCAAAACTATAATAAACTTCTGCTAAAGCCCTCATATTAGCAGCAATAAGCGATTTATCTCCTAATTTCTTATTAGTGGATAAAGATTTTAGTAAAATTTCTTTAGCTTTCTGGTTGTCTCCTAAACGGGCATAAACTTTTCCCAAACTAATCATAGTTTTACCTTCAGCAGCAGGGTCTTCTGCTGCTTTATAAAATCCTAAAGCTGCTTCATAATTTAATTTTGCTTTGATATTTTCCCCCATCTGATAATATGCATCACCCAAATAGTTTAAAGCTTCTAATTGTCCAATTTTATCCCCTGCGATTTTAGCAGCTTCTAAACCCTTTTCATAAACCTCTAATGCTTGAATTTTCTCTCCTTCTTTTTGATAAAGTCTACCCATGAAACCATAAATTCTTCCTACACTTCTTTGGTCACCAACAGTTTCTAACATGGGAACTGCTTGCCGGAAATATTTGAGAGCTTCATAATTTTCACCTTTCTCTCGATAGACAAAACCTATATTATTTAATAACCTTCCAACTCCAGCACTATCATTAATTTCTCGACGTACAGTTAGAGCTTTTTTATATTTTTCTAAAGCTTTGTCATAATTCCCTTGATTAAAGTAAACTACTCCTATATTATTAAGAGTCCGACCAATGTCTCGACGATCACCTATTTCTTCGCGAATAGTAAGTGCTTCTTCGTAAAACTCTAGTGCTTGTTCAAGTTGCCTTTGACTTGCTTTAACTGCACCAATATTATGTAACGACTCTCCCTCATTGGAGCGATCGCTAACATTTTGAGAAATTTGCTTTGCTTCTTGATGCAAATTTAAAGCTTGGAGAAACTGACCCTGTTTCTGATAAATAAAACCAATAAAGTTTAGAGTTTTCGCCACACCAGAACTATTATTTATTTGTCTATGAATAGTTAAAGATTGCTGCAAAACTTCTATTGCTTGTGAATATTTTCTTTGATTAATATATACATCCCCAATATTGTTAAGAGTTTGGGCAATTCCCTTTTTGTCTTCTAATTCTTTACGAATACTTAAAACTTGCTCGTAGCTTTCTAAAGCTTCATCAAATATTCCTCTGCGAAATTGTTCCATACCTGTTTTGAACAACTTATCTGCCTTGGTCTGAAGGGCAGATGATTCGGGGAAGTTTTCCACCTCTGGGACAGGAGCTTGGGCCCAGGCATTCGGATTAATTACCATGCTAGGTATGACGGAAATGATAATCATCATAAAAGTCAAATAGCTATAGTAAAGATAAAAATTTTTCACTGTGGCAGACCTCTTAATTCAAAACAAGTTATAGGTTTGAGTAAAGTAGAGAAATGATATTATTGCTTCTTCAGAGCTTGTGCCAAAATAAATTCTGCCACTTTTAGATCTATAGGAGTTGTCACCTTTAAATTAGTTTCCTCTCCTTCCACAATTTTTACAGGTAAACCACATTTTTCAAACAAAGCAGCATCATCAGTAACTTCCCAGCCTAAATTACGCCCTTTTTCATGGCATTCCTTCAAGAGTTTAACATCAAAACCTTGTGGTGTTTGAGCCGCCCACAAATTGCAACGGTTTGGTGTATTCTGAATTATACCTGATGGATCAACTACCTTAATTGTGTCCTTAACAGGCACAGAAGCAATTAGACCAGGACATTTTAGAATCTCCTCCGCACATCTGTCCAAGAGTTCAGGAGTAGCTAAACACCTCGCCCCATCGTGAACTAATACGCGTTCTGCTGCCCATGGTAAAGCCTGTAAGCCATTATAAACTGAATCCTGACGGGTAGTTCCGCCCTCAATTAGCTCTATATGTTTGTCAGTAGAGAAATCTAAAATATTTTTTTTAAAATCTGGAAAATCAATAGGTTGTCCAATAATACCAATCCAAGTAATGTGATGAGATTTTACTGCAGCCTCAAGAGTCCAACTCAATAAGGACTTGCCCAAAAGAGTTAACAAAAGCTTATTTCGGGAACTTCCCATACGTCGCCCCATACCAGCAGCAGCAATTAATAGATTCATTTTGTGTTAAAGCTTTCCTTGTTTATTTCTACTTTTTTAATTGTTACAACCTATCTAGGATTGCTATAGTTCATCAAAACATATTTTAGCTCTAAAACATTCAAAGTCTATTGAAATATTTTAGCAAGTAAACCTTAATCAAAGAGACTTTTTTGTATAGATTTTTGGATGGTATTGTAGCAGAGATTTTTGGTTTCAAATAAGAAGGATGGACGAATTAAAGAATTGCCATAATTGTAGATATTTTTGTACAATAAAAAAATCAGTCTATGTTTAGATATTTAAAGATGTCTCTTCATATCTATTAGATTAATCTAAGGTATTCTAGCTATATATTTTGCAATCTAACAGCTTATTTAACATTAGTTTTACATATTTTATTGAAGAGCAATATTTCCTTTTAATTTTATCATTAAAGTGAGTTTTATCTAGACCCATGATATGATAACAAAAATTAACCTCGGCTGACTATTGTAAAAATACCCTCAACATATTTGATGGCAAATACTTATATTTTACTGTATTTACATATAATGTTTATCATACTTTACTTAAAATTGAACTGATAATTAACTTTAATTCTTTAACAATATGAGAATACTAGCTCTTGTCCCTGGTGGAATAGGCGACCAAATTTTATTCTTTCCTACTTTAGATGATCTGAAACAATCCTATCCAGAATCTGAAATTGACGTCATTGTAGAACCTCGCTCCAAGAGTGCATACCAAGTTTGTAAGTCTGTGCGAGATGTTCTAAGCTACGACTTTAAAGATGCTAACAGTCTTGCCGACTGGGGTAACCTCTTAGGTATTATGCGCGATCGCGAATATGAAGCTGTAATTTCTTTGGGACAACGCTGGACAGTTAGCTTGTTGTTATGGTTAACAGGAATTCCGAAACGGATAGGTTATGCAAGTAATGGATCAATATTTCTCTCTAACCCTATACCCCTAAAAACGGAACAATATGCAGCTCAGATGTACCATGATTTGTTGCAAGGAATGAACATTAATACCACTTTTAAAGGAATATCAATTAATGTCCTCAAAACAGATATTGATTGGGCCGAAGCTGAACAGCAAAGATTAGGAGTTGCAGAAAGTGGCTATATTTTGATTCATGGTGGTTCTAGTCAACTAGCTCAGATTAAAGGTATCAATAAAATTTATCCTACTAGTTACTGGCAGGAGATTATTTCAGCACTCCAACAAAAACAACCTAATTTACCAGTAGTAATTATTCAAGGTCCTGAAGACGGAGTGTGGAGCAGCAAAATTAGTGAATCTTTCCCAGATATAAAAATAGTCATACCTGGAAATGTAGGTAAGTTAGCTGCTTTTATTGCTGCAGCTAATTTAATTTTATGCACTGATAGTGCGCCAATGCACTTAGCAGTTGCAGTTGGGACATACACCATTGCTCTATTTGGTCCAACGGAACCAGAAAAATTATTACCCAAGAGTGATCGGATAGTTCCAGTTAAATCTTCTACTGGAAAAATGGCAGATATTTTACCCCAGGAAGTATTACAGAAAATTTGGGGCGCAGAGGGTTAAACAAGGAAATATTATCTACTCTGCACAATTAGGTGGACAAAATTATTTGTATATTAAAGTTGTTGACTCTAAGAATAGCTCTATGATAGAACAATCATAAAATACACCATCAACTCTGTCCAAATACTGAGAGGGATGATTGTAATGATTTTGTCCTTGCCGTTTATATTTTTGGGACCCCAATTATATTGATACCACCTCTGAGGAATACAATATTCTTGATTGGTTCTAGCCTGGAATTGATACAAAAAATTCCTCTGTTAAATCATACCCCAACATTTGAGACATGGACATTAATCTAGATTTACTAGAAATATTCTGTTTATTTAACCAGTCTCTCAAAACAAAAATTTTGTGCATCAGAAATATTTCTAATGCTTCTGGGTTATATTGGATACCTTCAGTCCGATGAAATTGGTGGGGTACAAGCATTG
>JAKQYG010000113.1 GCA_023356515.1 Trichodesmium sp. MAG_R04
CTAAGTCTGTACCAAATATAGGCAAAGGATAACTTATTCTGGGAAACATGACACAGTGCAAAATATCTAGATTTGGGCCTATGGTTGCCAGTTCTATATGTAGCTTGCGGAACTGGGAAGTTTGATAGCATTTGTTTTTAATTGTTAGTTTTTCTCCTTCTAAACAGCCTTCTACATAGCCTAGCTCTGTGGGTAGATAGTATGGTTTTAGGTTTAGGTATCGCTGCCAAACTGCTTCTATGGTCTTTGCCAATTGGCATACTAAGGGATTTTGTTGTTCTTGCAGAGATGGAATTGATGTTTTTAACATTCTTGTTATGGACTAGTTAATTGAATTGAATTATTGTTCTATTTACCAAAAAATTGTTTTTAAAGCCTCCTCTCCCTAAAAGGGAGACTTGTATGCTGTACTTGAAGGCACAAAAAAAGTATGCAACTGCTCTAAAAAACTACAGCTACCTAATTGTAGCGTTTGTACCTTAAAAACTAGAGTTATGGGGTTATGGGATTTGCAATCCATGGAAAAACCCTAAGCAACAAGCACCAGAAAACCAATTTTTTTTAAGGTTTGAACTGTACGGTAAGGTAAATGGGAACAGCCTCTTCGAATCGAGCTAACGTTTGGGGAAAGCAAGCTACTCTAGATTAGATGCCGCCAACTATTTAATTTAAGTGGACTCGTTGAACTAAGAATCCTAGTTTCAGGGGAAGCCCCGCGCGTTTACGCTGGGGAGTATATCAATTAATTTTCTATAATTATTTGGAACCCCATAATTCTATCTCATCATTCAAGCTAAAGGCAAAAAGTCAAAGAAGTCTGTTGATAGGCGTGTTTCAAATATGGATTTATCATATTTGTGGTGGACTAACAACAGAATCCATGTTGTTTCAACCCCTAGAGATATGGAAATGTAATTTGGCCATAAAAAAACATACTTTAGCAGCCAGTTAGCTACTGAAAAAGTCCAAAATTTGAGATGTGAATATTGGGGAAAATAAAAGAAAAGACTTAACCTAAATTAACAATACTTATATTGTTAATAGTTATTAGGTAAAGTTTAATTACATTAACTTGCATAGTTGCTTAACAGTGCTAAATTATAAGAGTAGGGAAGTAAATAAACTTCCTGGAAAATATGGACAAAGTTTGAAAAGATAACTTAAAGGAGGTAACAAAAAAACTGTTTAATCGATTTGATTTATCATCTCTTTGTTCGCACATCAACAGCCACTTCTTATGTCAGGGCTTAATATTTTCTCAGGATTTAATAGTACGGGAGTGAAAGTTTATTGATTTATGCTTTAATTATACTCCATTTCAAATTGAGTAAGATAGAGAAAATAATTTTAGCAACTCAGAAGGTTAGAATTCTGTTGGGTCGAATAAGATTTCTATCACTTACGTTAAATACTAAAAATCAACACCTAGATATAAAATTGATACTTCCTTAATTAATAAAAGGGGAGCAATGTAACTAAAGTTAATGACTTAGTGCATCTCTATAAAATAATCCTAAAAAGCAAGGAAGTCACTCGGTTAGTAAATCTTTGGTGTTGTTTTTTATTGTTTTATCAACTAATATCATGTTCGGATGATTAGTGATGACTAAGCATTTCTAGTTTGAGGCCACCAGTGAAAACAGGTTAACCCCTGAAAAAATTCCTGCTGCTCCATAATTTTCTGGAGTATGCTATCCGGGTTGGTCTAATACCAGCAGTATACGTTTATTTTAATTCAGCTCAAATTCTTTTGCTAAATCTGCTAACACACAATTGAATAGCTCTGTGTTGACTTGAAGTAGAATCCAGAAATATGTTTCTGTTGACTCAGGGTGGAGAAAACGATAAAGCCATAGTCATTGATATTGAGTTTTGACATCCGCAATTGGTTGTTGTCCAAATTGTGCCCAAACTCTGTGAATTTTTGGTTGTAGCCGTGCCAGTGAAACCAATAAACCGATATATCTGACTACCTCTTCTATACATTCCCTGTTCTTATGTAGGGACATTGCATGGAAAATCTCTAACTACTACCCCTGCTTCTTAAAAAGATTGTTGCAATACACTCTACTCAATCATAGGCTCTTCATGATTAAATTACTATTGCATTCCCTACTTAATATAGAAAAATATAAATTATAAATATTTATTGTTTTCCATGGTGTAGAAATGCCTACTGATGGATTGGGATTTGAATTACAAACTTTGTTCCCTGTCCAATTTCTGAAAAACATTTAAGTTGACCCTTATGTTTTTCTGTAATGATTTGATAGCTAATAGAAAGACCGATACCTGTTCCTTTACCTACAGGTTTTGTTGTAAAAAAGGGATCAAAGATATACTTTCTAATATATTCTGGAATGCCACAACCATTATCTGCAATTATGATTTGTACGGATTCCGCATCAATTAAAGATGTACTAATTGTGATTTGATAGGGGCTATCCTCGATTTTCTGATATGTAAGCTTGGCATTAGCTTCCTCTAAACTATCAATGGCGTTTGCCAGGATATTCATAAATACTTGGTTTAGTTGGCCAGAGGAGCATTCTACAAGAGGTAATTTGTCATACTCTCGGATTAGTTTAATCTCTGGGCGTTTAGGTTGAACCTTGAAGCGATGTTGTAAAATTATTAGAGTGCTTTCAATACCCTCGTGAATATCAATGGCTTTGAATTCAGCTTCATCTATACGAGCAAAATTTCGCAGCGACAATACTATTTCTCGGATACGTTCGGTACCTATTTTCATAGAAGTAAGGGTTTTAATTATGTCTGACTTCATGAACTCTAGGTCAAAGTCTTCAGCTTGCTGCTGAATCTCATTAACAGGATTAGGGTAGTTTTTTTGATAAAGTGCTAGAAAATCTAAGAATCTTCTAGTATATTCCTCCATATGATTGAGGTTGGCATGAATAAAGTTAAGAGGGTTATTGATTTCATGGGCAACTCCTGCAACTAATTGTCCTAATGCTGCCATTTTTTCAGATTGTATTAACTGAACTTGGGACTGCTGTACCTGCTCTAAAGCTTGCTTTAGTTTTACTGTACGTTCGGCTACTTGCTCTTCTAAGTGTTCCGTAAGATGGTATAATTTTAACTGTGTTTTCACACGGGCAATTAATTCTGCTTCTTGAAATGGTTTAGTCACATAATCAACTGCTCCTAAACTAAGTCCCTGAACTTTATCAATGGAGTCGCTAAGAGCAGTCATAAAAATTATGGGTATATTTTTTGTGACCTTAGACGCTTTGAGACGGCGACAAGTTTCAAAACCATCAATACCAGGCATCATTATATCAAGAAGAATCAAGCTAGGTAAACTTAATTTTGCTTGACTAATAGCTAATTCACCATCTGTGGCGATCGCTACTTCAAAGTCAGCATCATTTAAGGCTTCTGAAAGAATTGCTAGGTTGGCAGGAGTATCATCTACTACTAAAATTAAATCTGCATTTTCCATAATTGATCTCTTTTAAAGATTATTATTACGTGATGTGCAACTTTCAAGGAAAACGTAAGAGTTGAGAACTTCCCTCAATTTCCTAGGTTGGGGAAAGTTGCAAATAGCTCAACTTTTAAGCTATTTTTGTCCAAGGGAACAGAGAAAAGGCAATAGGAAATGTAAAATCTAGATACATGACAGCTTATTATTTGATTTTTCTAGAGATTCTTGAATAAAGATTGTAATTTTTTTAATTTCAAAATTTTTAGCTTGCTCAACAATATAATCAACAAAGGGAGCATATTCTTGATTCTCTTGTTCTAAGGCTTGAGCTGCGGCTACTAACTTTTTTAATCTACCTTGTTGAGCAAGTTGAAATAAGTTGTCTAGAACTATTGATGGGGGTAATACCATATCTAGAGTAGTAGTCTTTATTTTGCTACTATTTTGCTGATATTGTAAATTACTAGCAGCAGGAGTAGGAATAGATTCATATTTCCAGGTAATTTCTAAGTGTTTTTGTAGTAGCTTAAATAATTTATCTGCTTTTACAGGTTTTTCGAGGAAATCATCCCCACCAGCATCCAAACTCTTCTGTCCAACTATTAAACAAGCAGATGCCGAAGAGACAATTACTGGAATTGTTTTAAGTATTTTCAATTTTCTGATTTGCTTCATAAACGCATATCCATCCATTACTGGCATAACTAAATCAGTAATAATTAAGTTTGGTTGGAACTGATTAGCCTTATTCAAAGCATCTTCCCCATTTTCTGCTTCAATCATATTAAATTTGAGCGGTTTTAGTAAGTTGACAATTACCGAGCGGTTTTCCCACTTATTATCGACAACTAACAAAGTTTGTAACTCTCCTTCATAACCAATTAATTGCTTTTTGGTGTTCATCGTAACTTTATCTTCCCACTCTTGTGTTAGAAGAAAATCAACTTCGAAGGTAAAAGTACTACCCACTCCTAACTCACTTTTAACTTGAATCTTGCTACCCATAATACTAAGAATATTATGGGTAATAGCAAGCCCTAATCCAGTTCCTTCAGCATGTTTTTTCCCCCCACTAGCTTGTTCAAAGGGTTGAAAAATTTTTTCTAAAGAATCTGGGCTTATACCAATACCTGTGTCATTAATCTGGAAACTAAGTCTGACTTTATCTTTAGGTATTTTATCTTTAGTTTGTTTTTGTGCTATCATGGAATCAATTACCTCTACCTTAAATGTAACTTCACCTTTTTCAGTAAATTTAGTAGCATTTCCTAATATATTAATTAGCACCTGACGCAGTCTTTTAGGATCAGTTAAAATACCTTCTGGCAAATTAACATCTGGCAGGTAAAAAAAATCAACTCCTTTTTTTTCTGCACGAATACAAATAATTTCCCCAATTCCTTGAAGAAAAGATGGTAGATGAATCGGTTGGGGTTGTAACTCTAATTTGCCAGCTTCAATTTTGGAGATATCCAGGATGTCATTAATCAGCGTCAGTAAATGAGAACCACATTGATGAATGATATTGATTCCTTTTTTTTCTTTTTCTCCCCAGGTTTCGGAACGATTCAGAATTTCAGCGTAACCCAGAATTCCATTGAGAGGGGTGCGTAGTTCATGGCTCATATTCGCTAAAAATTCACTTTTTGCCTGATTTGCCGCATCTGCAACCTGTCGCTTTTGTTCTAAAGAATTTAAAGAATAGTAAGACTCAGCTAATTTAACTGCCATTTGGTTAAATTCTTGAGCTAATTGCTGAATTTCATCGCCAGTCTGAATATCCAAATTATAATTTAAAGCCCCCATACCTAATTTTGTTACAGCAATTTGTAAGGTTTGAATTGAGCGAATCACTGGTAACAATGTTAGGTAAAACTCACCAAGGAAAATAAGTAACACTACTACAATTAAACAGTAGGTTAAAATGGTTGCATTTCGCTTAAATTGAATCGCAACTTGTTGACTTATAGCATTTTCTTGCCTTACTTCCTCCAGCAAGAAGTTTAGAAATAGCAGAATATCATCCTCGAATGAGTTGATTGCTTTGACATCTTGCTTAATCCGAGAAGTAGAATAATTTTTATCTTGTAGAATCTTATTAGCTAGGCGGACAAGAAATTGATAACGACGGGCTAGCACTTCCGTTTTTTTAGATTCTGGTATTAGTTGTTTGATTTCTTCCAAACTGGTTAAAAATTTTGATATCTCTTGCTGATAGATATCTAGATAAAAAACACTGCGATTAAGTAACAAATAGTCTTTCAGTGTGGAAGTTTGCTTTTCTAGAGAAAGCTTAAGTTCTTGACTTATATGAACTGCTTGATTGGTATGATTTCGGGTTTTCTCTATAGATTTTTCTGTCGATCTAATCAAGAGCGTACTACCTCCTAGCAAAGTAGCTACTAATCCTAAAGAAATTGATGTTGAAACTATAAATTTAGTTAGAATCTTCATTTTTCAGCTACTTTAGTATACTGTAGACGTCTGTAGATTTGTCGTATTTCCTCAAAGTCTGCATCCTTACCCAAGGTATAACCAGCAGATTCAGAACCGCTTACATCTATAAAACCTACGGGAGTATCTATCAAGATTTCTTGCAGTTGATTGATTATTTTGGGTGCGAACTTCTTGATATTAATAACTATGGGAGGTGCAGGTATGGGGTTTGACTCCCAGATAATTTCGTAATTAGCATCTAGTTTTCCTAATTTTTGACTCCGCAAGAAAGATGCTTTATCATTAGTAACTGCATCAACTACGCCATCTACTAAGTCTTGTATGGCTGCATCGTGACTACCCGAGTAACGAATTTTAGAAAAATCTTTTGTAGGATTGATACCTGCAGTTTGTAAAACATTCATGGGTATGAGAAAACCAGAAGTGGAAGATGGACTAACAAAAGCAAAACGTTTACCTTTTAAATCTTGCAGAGTTTTAATGTTTTTGGTAGTATTAGCAATTATCACACTAGTATACCAAGGTCTGCCACTAAATCTATTTATGGGTATAACTAAAGGTTTAATATTGGGATTACGTTGTTTAGCCTTGATATAGGTAAGAGGTTCCAAATATGCCATATCTACTTCTTCTTCAACAATCAAATCGACCGCTTCTGCGTAATTGTTCGTAATTTGGAAATTAACTGGACGTTCGAGAAGAGTTTCTAGATATTGAGCTAAAGGTTGCAATGTTTCTTGCTGTTTTTCTGGGCTTTGCCAAGGAAGCACTGCTACGAGCAAAGGTTTACTATCGTACAGATTAGTATAGGAAATTGTTTCACCGGGCAAAAGTCCGTCAGAAAAAATTGAAGTACAACTAACAATGATCGTATTGATAGATAAGAGTAAGTTGCAAAAGAGTAAATATCTGAAAAAAAGATTGTTTGGCCAGAAAGTAAATTTCATCTGTTATATATCCTGGAAACTTTAGAAACTAAGTCTTTTGAATTCAACATTTATGAATATATTCTCTAACTATATTTGAAAAATGGTGGTGGTCTATATGCAATTCCCACAGTTTAATAGTAAATTTATAATCCTTCGATCATCCCCCTTAAAAAGGCAGCAGAGATGTTTTATTTGAGGAAAAAGTCCTATTCTAGTAATCAAAAAACAGAACTTACGGAAAGACGCTATATATAGTTTATTAAAATTTCGGCGATATTCACTATTTGGACTTTGATAATGATATCTGTCTAAAAAACCAGGAAGTAGAATTGATCTAAATTTACTAAGAAGGTATGCTATATGTAGCGTACCTGTGTAATTTTTAAATAATTATATATATTCCAGGTTTTGGACAAAAAAAGGGGGGATGGACTAAATTTGGGTATTCTAGTATGGTTGTCAAAATAAATGGGTTTGGATGAAGCTATTAAGGGGGGAAGTGCTTGTGCTGAAGCTGGTGCGGATGTGGTTTTTATCCGACATTCCGCATATCTTTATGTATATAGTCATTCTGATTTAGATTGAGACAAGATTTTCTTGCTGTGAAAGGGTTTTAGCTGAAAAAGTCTCCCATTCTTATTCGGAATAACTATATTTACATTTTCCAAGAGACTTATACGAACAACCTTCATTCTAGAACTCAATATCAATAACTAATTTTCTCATAAAAAATTAGTTACAATTCTTTATAATAGTGAAAATTGAGACCCATAGCTATAAGGCTTTCAGGGATAGCATTCGGGGCGATAGATTAATAAAACTTATCAATTTAATGTTAAGAAGTGCGGAATGTGGGTTTTATTGAAGCGCCTCAGTCCATGGAAGATTTGCTGGCGATCGCTACTGTGTTTGAAGATGTGTATTTTTTGCCAATTATGATTGAGGGTGGAAAAACCCAGTTTTGTCTGGTCAGGAATTGGCAAAGCTGGATCTGAAAATAGTAGTGTATCCTTTTTCAGAATTGTTTTCTGTGACTCAAGCAATGATCAATTGTTATCCCCAATTATTTTAAAATCGAACCACGGCATGGTTAAAGGATATTGTTTCGTTCCAGGATTTAGCAAAGATTATTGAAGTGCCTAAATATCGAGAGTTAGGGCAGAATTTTTCAGTTGATTAGGACATATCCAGAAAAGACGAAGTAGAGAGCAGGAAGAAAGAATTCCCAGTTCACTGCTAAATATTTATATTTTGGAGAAGTTTAATAGATATCTTCAATAATACAAAATAATATCAATTGCCGTACAAAATAGTTAAAATTTATATCTATCACTCCATAAAACCCCAAATGGCGGAAGGAAGTCAGCTAGAGTGATTGATCTTCTGGTTGAACAAAGAGATGTGGGTTTTAAGCAGGAGCAAAATTCTGCTATACTACCAGGGATAACAAGCAAGAACAAGGTTTGTTGCCATGACCTCTGGCTAGTGCCGTGCAATTCCGGTGGACAGGAGATAGGGACAATACTTTCTACGACGGCTAAAAGCAAGTAGGCAACAGTCTTAATCTAATAAATTTTACCGAGTTTTTAGTAAGTTATGAACCTAATATTATATAGTAAACCAAGCTGTCACCTTTGTGAAGGACTTCAAGAAAAACTTGAAGAAATACAAAAAGACCCTGACAAGTCTTGTATATTTAAGCTAGAGGTTAGAGATATTACCACTCGTGATGACTGGTTTCAAGCTTATCAATATGAAGTACCCGTGCTCTGTGTGTCTGTTTCAGATACAACAACTGAAAAGCTTATACCACGGCCATCTCCTCGAATACCAGTCAAAAAATTGGAGCAAATGTTACAAAAATATTTGTAAATTTTTGTGATGGATGAGGGAAAAATTTTTATTGTTGTTCAGCCTATTGAATAAATTAAAAGTTTAAATGGTAGCTTAAATAAGTACTCAGTATTTAGCAATTAGCAAGAGTATTATCCCAACTTAAAAACCTGATAGCTAATGGCTGAATGCTTACAAAAAAACTATCGGAGTTCTTAATATGAAATTGAGAGAATTATTAGCGAAAGTTCCAAGTATTTCACTTACCAATAACCACCAAGCTTTAGAAACAGAAATCAAAAGTTTGGCGACAAATTCTCATGCTTGTCAAACAGAGAGTTTATTTTTAGGAATGCCAGGTACTCGGGTTGATGGGGGAGATTTTTGGGAAAGTGCAATCGCTAATGGTGCAGTAGCAGCTATAGTTGCTCATTCTGCAGCAACAAAATATCCAGCGAAAAATGAATGTGTTATCTCAGTTAAAGATATGAGTAAAACTTGCCCAGAAATTGCTGCTGCTTTCTATGACTACCCTGGGGAAAAAATGAAAATGGTGGGTATCACTGGCACCAACGGCAAAACCACTACTACTCATTTAGTCGAATTTCTCCTGAATAATGCTCAATTACCTACTGCTTTATTTGGGACTCTTTATACCCGTTGGCCGGGATTTCAAGAAACAGCAGCTTACACTACACTTTTCCCAGTAGAATTACAAAATCAACTGGCACAAGCACTGGCGGCAGGTAGTAAATATGGAATCATGGAAGTTAGTTCCCATTCTCTAGATCAAAAACGAGTTTGGGGTTGTACTTATGAGGTGGCGGTATTTACAAATTTAACCCAAGACCATCTGGACTATCACAAAGATATGAATGATTACTTTGAGGCCAAAGCGTTGCTTTTTAATTCAGACTATCTTAAGGGTCGGGCGATAGTTAACGCTGATGACCCCTATGGCAAGAAGTTAATTGCCAGACTAGAGTCAGAAAAGGTTTGGAGTTACAGCACGAGTGATACTTCTGCAGATTTGTGGGCATCAGATTTGGAATACAAACCTACAGGAGTTAAGGGAATGCTCCATACTCCCCAGGGAGAGAACCCTTTTAGTTTACCATTGTTAGGACAGTACAATTTATCTAATATGTTAGCTGCGGTGGGAGTAACTTTGCATTTGGGTTTAGATTTGTCAATAGTGGTTGGTTGGTTATCAGATTTTCCGGGAGTACCTGGTCGTATGGAAAGGGTACAGGTTACCGAAGGACAGGATGTAAATGTAATAGTTGATTATGCTCATACTCCTGACAGTTTAGAGAATTTGTTGATAGCAGCGCGACCTTTTATTCCTGGTCGGATGATTTGTGTTTTTGGTTGTGGAGGCGATCGCGATCGTACTAAGCGACCTAAAATGGGTAAAATTGCTGCTGAGTTATCAGATTTAGCTGTGGTGACTTCTGATAACCCCC
>JAKQYG010000114.1 GCA_023356515.1 Trichodesmium sp. MAG_R04
ACAATCATTTGGTAGTTATGTATGATTATCAATAACTATAGATTTTTGATAAAATACCGTGGCTCTTTATACACCATCTTCATTTAAAGCAGAACTAAATGAAAAAGGTTGGCGAATGACTCCCCAAAGGGAGACAATTTTGCAAATCTTTCAAAACCTGCCAAAAGGCAATCATCTGAGTGCCGAAGACCTTTATAATATGTTACAAAATAGGGGTGAGAAAATTAGTCTATCCACTATTTATAGAACCTTAAAGTTAATGGCAAGGATGGGGATTCTACGAGAACTAGAATTAGCAGAGGGACATAAACATTATGAAATTAATCAACCTTATCCTCATCATCACCATCATCTCGTTTGTATACAGTGTAATAAAACAATTGAATTTAAAAATGATTCTATTTTAAAAACAGGCCTTAAGCAAGCTGAAAAATCAGGATTACATCTTTTAGATTGTCAGCTAACTATTCATACAATTTGTTATGAAGCCCTCAGAAAGGGATGGCCTTCCCTAGTAGCTTCTGATTGGCATTGTCCAAGGTTACTTGCAGATACAGAAAACTATGAATAAATAAAATTTTATGAATAAGAAATGGCTTTACTTGGATATTAAGAGGGTGTCTATAAAATAAATATTAAGAACTGCAGGAAGATTGATTATTGCTAGGTTAGGACAAATCACACGAAAATATTGAGTTTAACTTATTAATCTGTGCTTAACCAACCCTACACAAGGATTTAATATTTTATTTACAGATAGCCTCTAAGGGGGTCATTTAAGCTATCAGTTAATCTCTGGAATAATACCAAGCTTGAAAAAATAATGCTATGTGACTTTAAGTATTAAGGAATTAGCACTTAGAAGTGTATTAATTGTTCACATTCTGTGCGGATTTACTTTTATAGCACTCGAAGTATAGCACTACGGGTAAGTAAGAAGTCAGAAGTAATCTCTGACTGCATTTCAGCATTTAGTAATGTCCTAACCTTTGCTTCGAGTGCTATAACAATAGGTATCTAGGAAAAACAACCCAGGGATAAATATAAAAAATAAAGCGGTAGGGCGTTCCGTCCTTAAAGCTTTTGAAGTCCGACGGAGTACTAGGACTAGGAAGCCAGAAGCCAACACTATAGCATCAACTTAGTGTGGGAGTATGTCACTATAAGTAGGTAGAGGACAGGAGGCACGAGGAAAAAGTCAGAGAAGGGAGGGAGATTATATTTAGAGAGGAATGTAACCTACTGGCCATTTGGCCATTGCCTATAACCCATTCTCTGCCCTTAAGCCTTACCGAAAAATTGGGTTTAAAGCCTCGCCCATAAGCGGGCGACTTTTTAGTTGATTTTTTTTCCACAGGTTATGTCCTTGTTGATTTTTAGGTTAAAAGTCATTCTATGAAAGCAAGATTTAAGTACCGTATATATCCAACATTGGGACAAAAACACAGATTAGCAAGGCTCCGCAGGTTGTGTCCGCGTTGTCTGGAATCATAGTCTAGCTTGCTGTCAGGAAAAGGACAAACCTTGAAAGAAAAAACCGACTAATTCTGAACTACTAATCGATTGTTAAAGTAGCAGCAGCCCGTGAGATGTCAACCCGCCGAGGGGCTAAGGCTCGGTAGGAAACCCTGTGCCTTTAGGCTGGGGAGGATGTCAAATATTAAAAAAATAAGCTTAATTGGCTCAATTATCATCATTTTTGAGCAAATCTGGACGACGAGATTTTGTTCTTTGAACTTGTTGTTGATAACGCCATTTTGCTATTTCAGCATGATGTCCAGAGAGTAAAACTTCAGGAACTTTCCAACCGCGAAAGTTAGCAGGTCGAGTATAGTGAGGATAATCAAGTAATCCAGATTCAAAACTTTCGCATTTTAAGGATTCAGCTTTTCCTACAGTTCCAGGAAGTAATCTGATTACACCATTAATTAAAGCTAAAGCTGGTATTTCTCCTCCTGTCAGGACAAAATCTCCTAGAGATACTTCTCTGCTAACTAAAAATTGGACTCTTTCATCAATACCTTCATAATGACCACAAATTAGAATCAGTTGTTCATAATCTGTAGCCAGCTCTCGGAATAGTTCTTGGTCCATTCTTTTTCCCTGAGGAGTTAATAGAATTACCTCTCGTTTTGAAATAGTTGGCAATGATTCTACAGCAGCAAATATAGGCTCTGGTTTTAAAACCATTCCTACTCCTCCACCATAAGAATCATCATCAACTTTTTTATATTTATCTGTAGTATAGTTGCGGGGATTAACTAGATTAACCTTGGCGATATTTTTGTCAAAGGCTTTCCCAAGTAAGCCTGAATTTATAGGTGTTGTAAAAAAGTCTGGAAACAGGGTGATAACATCAAATCGCACGTTACTTGCATTATACCGTAAAATTGGGTTTAAAGCCTCGCCCTAGAAGAGCAACTTTCTATCTTATGATGAGATTGATTTGAAAATCCGCATCATCTTAATAGATACCTTATAGATACCTTAGAAAATAGGGGGTAAATTCAAAAATATAGAATTTTGTTGCTTTGTTATAGTAGGCAGGGGACTTGCAAGGCTTAAAGATAATCTGTTATTATAACAGACTATTGAAATTAGAAAAATTGAATGTGTACCTGCTGTCCAAGATTAACAATATGATGCAGTTAGAGTCTCAAGCCTCAGAACTAGATACATTAAGTCCGACAAAAACAACTATTATGGTTATCGGAGGAGCAGAAGATAAAGTTCATGGAAAAGAGATTCTACAAACTTTTTTTAATCGCGCAGGGGGAATAAATGCCAAACTAGGAGTTATTCCTTCAGCTTCCAGAGAACCAGCAGCCCAAGGAGATAGATATCGTAAGGTATTTGAAGATATGGGCGCTGTTGATATTAAAATATTTGACATCCGGAAAAGAGATCGGGCAGAAGACCCAATCTGGCTAGAGTATTTGGAAGACTGCACCGGAGTATTTATTACTGGTGGAGACCAACTGCGTCTTTGTGCCCTACTTGCTGAAACCCCTTTGATGAACAATATCAGAAGTAGAGCTTTAAAAGGAAAAATAGTATTAGCCGGAACAAGCGCAGGAGCAGCAGTTATGGGCCATCACATGATAGCAGGTGGTGGTAGTGGCTCATCTCCAAATAGATCTTTAGTTGATCTAACAAATGGTTTGGCTATATTGCCAAAGTTAATAGTGGACCAACACTTTCACAACCGAAATCGGATGGCCCGTTTATTAAGCGCGATTGCTACTCATCCAGATAAAGTTGGCATAGGTATAGACGAAGATACTTGTGCATTATTTGAAGTAGAAAATCAAATTCAAGTTATGGGTAAAGGCACAGTTACAATTATAGATCCGGTAGACATGTCTTATACAAATGCTGCAAAAGTAGGTGTAGAAGATCCTTTGAGTTTATCGAATCTTAGAGTAAATATATTATGTCATGGAGATGGTTACGATCTCCATTCCCATACCATGAAACCAGGATTTTCTGAAACAATTACACCTCTAGACTCATAAAATTTCCAATAATTTATCAGTTCAGTGATTCGGGTAGATGAATAGCTGACCTAATTGATGGACAGAAAGCTAAATTATGCTGAATACTACATATTTTTTTGTAGGGAAAAGTAATAGAAGGCCAAAATTCTGCGGCTGATCAAAAAAGCTGATGAATTGATCGGAGATTTTCAAGATAGAGATTAGGATTAATGAATCCTAAAAATTTGTAATAAACAGCTTAGCCAAATTGTCTGAGCTGAAAGTCAAAAATGGCATTGGCTCTCTGATTCTAAACATTAATTTCCAATCCTCCTATGAAAATCCTTAAGCTCCAGTTTAAATCCTCCTATGAAAATTCTTAAACTCCAGACATTACGTGGTCCAAACTACTGGAGCATACGTCACCATAAGCTGGTGATTATGCGTCTAGACTTGGAAGATCTTTATGAAAAATATACATCTGACATTCCTGGTTTCTATCAAGGATTAATCGAAGTTCTACCCAGTCTGGTAGAACATTACTGTTCCCCTGGAGTAAAAGGTGGTTTCCTGAGTCGCTTGGAAAAAGGAACATTGATGGGCCATGTAATCGAACACGTTGCCCTAGAACTTCAACAACTAGCAGAAATGCCTGTTGTGTTTGGTAGAACAAGGGAAACATCTAGTCCAGGAGTGTTTCAGGTAGTATTAGAATACAAAAATGAACAAGCAGGTCGGTATGCGGCACGAGCAGCAGTAAGACTTTGCCAAAGTATTGTTCAGACAGGTAAATATTTAGTAGAAGAATTACAGCAGGATTTAGAAGACCTGAAAGAATTCAAAAATCAGGCGTCTTTAGGTCCCAGCACAGAAGCTATAGTCAAAGAAGCAGAAGCAAGAGGTATTCCTTGGGCGAAACTAGGTGCTCGGTTTATGATTCAGTTTGGTTATGGGATAAATCAAAAGAGAATTCAAGCAACTCTAAGTAGCCAAACAGGAATTCTTGGTGTAGAACTTGCCTGTGACAAAGAAGGTACCAAAAGAACTCTCAAAGATTCAGGAATACCAGTACCTTCTGGTACAGTGATTCGTTACTTTGATGAACTTCAAGATGCTATTAAAGATGTTGGAAGCTATCCTATTGTAATTAAGCCTCTAGATGGAAATCATGGTCGTGGAATTACTATAGATATCAGAAATTGGGAAGAAGCAGAAGAAGCATATAATTTAGCCAGCAAGGCTTCCAAAACAAAAACTGTAATTGTCGAACGTTACTACACAGGCAAAGACCACCGAGTATTGGTGGTAAATGGGAAAGTTGTAGCTGTAGCCGAACGAGTTCCAGCCCATGTGATTGGAGATGGTAAGTCGACAATAGTCGAACTAATTGAAGAGACTAATAAAAATCCTCAAAGAGGAGATGGACATGACAACATCCTGACTCGAATTACGGTAGACAGATCTACTCATGCTATCTTGGAAAGACAAGGATATAAGATTGATTCAAGACCTAGAAAAGGAAAGATTTGTTTTTTAAGAGCAACAGCTAATCTAAGTACTGGTGGTATAGCAATAGATCGCACTGATGAAATACACCCGGAAAATGCCTGGCTATTATCCAGAGCTGCTAAGATAGTTGGTTTGGATATTGCAGGTATAGATGTCGTCACTGAAGATATCTCTAGACCATTACGGGCAGTAGAAGGGGTTATAATAGAAATTAATGCTGCTCCTGGTTTTCGCATGCATGTTGCTCCTAGTCGTGGTCTCGCAAGAAATGTAGCGGGGGCAGTAATGGATATGTTATTCCCCGGATCAAACAATGGGCGAATACCAATATTGACTGTTACTGGAACTAACGGCAAGACAACTACTACACGACTACTAGCTCATATTATGAAGCAGACTGGTAAAGTCGTGGGGTATACTACTACTGATGGTACTTATATTGGTGAGTATTTGGCTGAAGCTGGAGATAATACTGGGCCCCAAAGTGCCCACTTAATTCTTTCAGATCCTACGGTGGAGGTTGCTGTTTTAGAAACAGCACGGGGTGGTATTTTACGTTCAGGTTTAGGGTTTTCAGTTTGTGAAGTTGGAATAGTATTAAATGTAACTGCTGATCACTTGGGTCTAGGAGATATAGATACCGTAGAACAACTAGCGCAAGTAAAGAGTGTAGTAGCTGAGTCGGTAATGCCTAAAGGATATGCAGTTTTAAATGCTGAAGACCCATTAGTAGCAGCAATGGCAGACAAAGTAAAAGGTCAAGTTGCTTATTTCTCAATGGACCCAGATAACGAGCTTGTATTAAAACATACAGAAAAGGGGGGTCTGGCAGCAGTTTATGAGAATGGCTATATTTCAATTGTCAGAGGTGATTGGACTTTAAGAATTGAAAAAGCAGTTAATGTGCCAATTACAATGGCAGGTAAAGCTCCATTTATGATTGCTAATGCTCTGGCAGCTTGTTTGGCCGTCTTTACCCGAGGAGTAGAAATAGAACATATCCGGAAAGGTTTGTCAACTTTTGTGGCTTCGGTATATCAGACTCCAGGCCGCATGAATATGTTTAATATGGGTATTTATCATGCTTTGGTAGACTATGCTCATAATCCCGCTAGCTATAAAGCATTAGGTGGATTTGTCAGAAATTGGCCGGGAAAACGAATTGGTGTAGTTGGCGGACCTGGGGATCGCCGTGATGAAGATTTTATTTCTCTTGGAGAACTAGCAGCAGATATCTTTGATGAAATTATTATCAAAGAAGATGATGATACTAGGGGACGACCTAGAGGGAATGCTGCGGAGCTTATTGATCAAGGTGTTAAGCAATTCTTAAATCAAGGAAAAGATTCTGAATCAAAAGTTATTTATGAATCTATTCTAGATGAGAAAAGCGCAATTAATACGGCTTTAGACCGCGCCACTTCCGAGAGTTTAGTGGTTATTTTACCAGAAAGTGTCGGTCGAGCTATCAGTTTAATAGAAGCTCGTAAACCAGTTAAAAATCTTGTTGAATTACCTGAAAGTAATTTCAAATCTCCTAAATCTTCGGAAGAATTAAAAACTTCAATTGTGCATTAGATTAAATATGCGAAGTACCCTATTTTTGCCTCAAGGTATAATGGTAGTTTTGGACTACAGGGTAAACACTTCTGGTTTGCTGGCTCGTATATGTAGCATGTTGAAAATTTAATAGGGTCTGCTGAAAAAGTCTTTTTAAGAGGCAGGAGACTCTTCACAGGGTAAGGTTTATTGTACAAAAAACTTGCCCCTGTGAAGGGGACTCACCCCTAACATCTTCCAGAAGTAAAACTAGATATATTCCATGCAAAGTCTTTATATAATGACAAATATGACATATAACTCTAGCAACTCCTGGCCAAAGTTGCGTATTACTTATTGTAGTACAAAGGGTATCAATTAATAGAAGTCTCAAAACTTTCCGGAGTATTGGCCTTAGTTACTGGCCCTTTTGCTACATTATTATGTTAAAGTCAAATGGGAAAATTTTGGCTTTCACTGATTAAACTATGCTGCCATCAGGTAGAAATTCTAGAGTCGAGCCCCAGTGGAAATGAAGCGATAATCCAAATCTTTGATGTGATTTCGATACAATTTTCTCGCTGCATTATATCTAGGGCTTGCTGAAAAAGTCTGAAAATGGTTGATTTGTTATTCAAGAAAAATTGATGATAATCAAAAATTATCTTCATTTATTCAAAAATAAGTTGAAATTATTAAAAATACCGCGAAAACAGTTTTTTCTCCAAATAAAGTATAAAAAAAGGAAAAAAGCCTCTTTTAAGAGGTTAGAAAGGTTGATTACTAAGAAAGTAATTGCGATCGCGCAGCGGGACGGAGTTCTATGGCATTAGTATTATTTATTTTCCTTATAGCTTATAGAAGACTATCCTCTACTTTGGCAGAAACCACAAATTGACATCCTCCCCGGCCTAAAGGCACGGGGGATTTATACCGAGCGGTAGCTCCGATGCGGGTTGACGTTTCAAGGGCTGCCGCTACTTTAGCTGTAGTCTTACACTTGCCGACCCGTCGGTTTTTTGTCTCGGTATGCCCACCCGCGACTAATATATTTCCTGTGAACTAAAAACCAACAAGGACTAGACCAGTGAAAAAAAATCAACTAAAAAGTCGCCTGCTTATGGGCGAGGCTTTAAACCCAATTTTTCGGTAAGTTTGAAAGTCAGAAAAAAACACAAAAAAGGCCAAATTCGCTTAATTGATATCAAAATTTGTTTTTCACATCTGCTGATGGTCTAAATTTTTGGAATCCTTTATTTGACTATATCCTCAACTCTTTAGTCTAAGCTCCAGTGACCAATATATATCTTCCATTAATCAGGAAAGGTTCGCTTTAATTCATCAATTAAGTCATCAATTTCTTCTATTGCTTGATTAACATCGATTCTGAAAGTTCCTAAATCAGGCTTTTCCAGTAGTTTAACGAGAGATTCCCGCTTACTTTCAATATTCGCTAGTCTAACTTTGACGATCTGTAAGTCCATTTAAAATTCCTAAAGTATTCAGTAATGTAACATTTAACCTACTCAAAGCTAATACACAAGTCATTCAATCTTGAGTTTTGATTGGCATTACCGGTTAAAGTGATGGCTGTAGTATTGTTGATATCTTCCCGACGCTGCTCTTACGAGATAGAGCGTGATTCCCTGGCATTGCTGTTAGGGGCTTTCTGTTTCATAGCACCCGCCTTCCGGCCTTATGGCATTTCTCAAAAGTCTTGCTATACTTGGAAGCTAGTAAAATTGCTTTTCTCCATAACCGAAGTTAGGAAATATCAAGCATTTGGTCGAAGGAATAATATTGCTAAATATAAAATTCAAATATAGCAAAGTTTCTGGGAATTGGTATTACGGTTGCTCCAGAGACTGACACTGTTCCTCCCGGAGCCAAATAGAACTAGGTTTTCATGATTATTTTATTCAATCTACCACAGCGAACTTGCCACTCTCACATAGAGTAGGCTGTAGTGTATATTACCAAGTGCGATAATTGCTATAACTACAAAAAATATTCGCTGAATTGTTGAAAATTAATCACTGAGTTCAGGTGCCAAATCATTATTAAGATAAATACTCAAAAAAAAATTTGACCTAAATTAACTGGCTTAGGTAAGATATCTATTGAAAATACTAATTTGTAGTTGGCTTATATGTCAAACAAAAGATTAAGTATCTATAAAATTATAAGTTTATATAATTCAGTGATATGCTACGCCAAATTTCATTAGCGACAGTAGGATTGGTTTTAGGTGGAATTATTTCTATTATTGGAACAGCAGCTTACTTTACTAATAATCCCACACTTAACTTAGCAGGATTCTTTTATGGAATCCCTCTATTTCTAGGAGGACTTGCTCTCAAAGCTGCTGAACTTAAACCAGTACCCTTTACTCAAATAACTACAACAGAAGTTTTAACTCTTAGAGAAAAACAGGCTACCTCGACTCAAAATCAACTACGTCAAGATGTGACTCGCTATCGATATGGCCAAAAAGCACATTTAGAAGAATCTCTGGCTCGGTTAGGTTTAAGTCCTACAAGTGAGGAAACACCTATACTCCAAGGATTAAGGGAAATAGCAATCAATGGTGCTTATGCTCTAGTGCTAGAATTTGATTCTTCTTTAATTGCTTTAGAAATTTGGCGAGAAAAACAAGATAAATTGTCAGTCTTTTTTGGGCCAAATTTGCAAGCGGAAGTAATTCAACCTACAGAGGGGAAGATTGAATTAGCTTTGATAACCACTCCAGAAGCAGAAAAAACATAATAAAAATTATATTTTTTGAGGTTGAAAATTTCACCAAAGTTACTTTTTTGTAGGCTATAAAACAATATAGTTTAGATAAGATCACAACGATTATGGTACAGGATCATTAAATAAGCTTTTCAGATTACAGAACTAGAATAAGTAGAAAGCTGAAAGCTACTTTTCCAGACGCACTACATACCATTGTATGAATTGGCCAGGACTCAATTCATATTCACAATAGGTATCTCTTAGTTTTTGAGCTCGAGCATCTAGAGAAGATAATTTTTGTAAATCTCTGGGTAAATTATATTGTTGTTGAGCTAGGATAGCACGCAGTTTTGCCAGTAGTTCTATGGAAGTCATAAATTGCTCAGGTTTATTTGCCTCCAAGACTACATAGTTTTCTTCTTCGTACATTAGTGAAATAGGCATTTTTATTATAATCAAAGTTTGTTAGTTTCTATAGCAATCCTATTTAGCCCACATTCCACACTTCAATTTGTAACGTGAAAATCATTATAAAACCTGCAGCTTGATGCTGAATCCTTTAGGAGTTAGAGGTCAGGATTCAAGAGTTAAAATTAACTGTTATAAACATTATCACAACTAATGTAGGATTACTATATCATATATTCTATGCTTTACCCATAACTCTCACAAGCTATAGAGGTAGAGGAATGTGCCAATTTCCAAGATGAGTAAAATTAAAGTCACTGGTGTCTTGTATCCCTAGGATTACATCCTCCTGTGAAGCTCTTTGTGCTGTTGAGCGTCGATGACCATCAATTATATCCTCACTGCTAAACCTTTCTG
>JAKQYG010000115.1 GCA_023356515.1 Trichodesmium sp. MAG_R04
ATATTCCTCAGCACAAATGTATTGATAGTCGATCAGGTCTCTTGGTTGTTGTCCGTTGATAGAAGCGATCGTATCCCCAGGTTCAAAACCTATTTCAGCACCGATAGAGTCAGGTATTACTTTAGTTATTAGAGCAGGACGGATAGAAATTTTACTCATTTAATATATTTTATAGCCTACGCCTTACCATTATCTTCTGAACCCCTTATTATAATTGAATTGTAACAGTAAACCCAAATCAAAAGAGAATTGTCAATGTAGTTTTGGGCCAAACTGTTCTCAAACTTATGGTTATTATTGAAATTCTTTCTCCAAGTACAAAGGAGTATAATCTTGGCGATAAGTTTAAATATTATCTTCAAATTTCCAGTTTGTAAGAATATGTTTTAGTAGATTCAGAATCATTTTCTGTTAATATTTTTCAATGTAGTGAGGGAATAATGTGTCTTTACTCTGCATATACTGAGGGATAATATTTTACATTATCTAGTATTGAATTTAATTTTTCTATTGATGTTTTATAGGAAGATATTAGTTTGGAAGTCTGAAGTCAAATTTTGAAAAAAAAATCTCTATCCAATTCTAGTGAAACTGCTACTTCAGTAGAATTATTCTCTGCTTCTGTTGTTTAAATACTAATTGCTATCTAATAACTCCAAAGCCAAATCTGGTCTGTCTGTAATTAATGCAAACATTCCTTGTTTAATAATTTTAGCCATTAAATTTTTATCATTAATTGTCCAAACATAGATATTCTTATTAATCAATTTCATCCGCCACACGAAACCTAATTTAATGAATTTATAATTAGGAGAAACAAAATCAGCTTTAGTTATAAATAAACGAAATTCTGGAAAAAAATCTGATAATCTAGTAGCAATTAAATTTTGGGGATTACTAAGCCCTAATAATAGCCCAGTTGTAATTTTATTATCATTTTTTTTAACAGCAATAATAGCAGCATCAATAAAAGATTTAATTACATAATCTTGATAAACTAAATATTTTTTCACTAAATTAACTATCTCCAATTCATATCCAGCTTCTTTCAATTCAATATCAAGTTTTATTTTCCCTCGACAAAACTTCAGCACATCTTCTAACAATGGTATATCAAAACCTTGTTTCCGCGAATTATCTAACAGTTGTTGATAAGTTAAATCACTAATTTTTATCCCATTAATTGATTCATCATGAAAGACAACAAATAAATTATCTTGAGTTTTTCTGACATCAAACTCTACCATTGAAGCGCCTAACTCGATAGCTTTGGCAAAAGATACTAAAGTATTTTCAAATTTAACCAAGCCAGATGCACCCCGGTGAGCGATAATTAATGTTTTAGTATTCATTTGATTGGATTTTTGTGATACCAGTACTTTGAGATGTTTGACAATGAAAATGACTTAAAATCTAAAATAAATCATTCTTGCCCACATTGTGGCATAGTAATAGAGCGATAATTACAGCTCTTTGCGTTTTTCTAAAGCACATCCACGCAGACAAGATACCCGCACTACATAATTTTCACTATTTATCCTGTACATCATTTGCAAGAAATCTGCTGTAATTTAATCTATAGTAATCCTAAATCACTGTGTCAAATCACATAACCTTCTTAAAAAATAGCTTAACTCCTATTCCTTCTGTATTCTGCCTTAAAACAGCCCATTTTTCTCACGAATCAGATAGGATTGCAATATCACTAATATAAATAAAATAACCATGACAGATGCACCAAAAAAACCACCATCACGGGTGAAGCCAGTGAAACTTGATGAGTGGATTGCAATATTTGTAGCATTAGGGACTTTTGGCAGCATATTTTTCTGGGCAACGACTAGAAAAAATAATGAGTTTAATCTACTTTCTAAACCTCTATCTGAAATTGTTAGTAGTCCTGATATTCCTTCTGAGAAGTCAATCTTGAGCTTAGATAAACCTCAACTTAAGACTTCAGCTGGTCAGTCAGCATCAAATCCTGATCAAGCATCCCTATCCCTAATCTCTGAAGAACTGGGAACAAATTCGGCTATTTCAACTTTTATAACCGATACTGTTAAGGGTATAAAGCCAAATATTCAGGATTTAGATAAAGTCAAGATACAAACAAAAACAATACCAAAACTAGTTAAAAAACCAAAAACAACTAATCAAAAAGCTGCTCCACAAGTTGCTAATAATTTGATAGTAACTGAGACTCTACCTGTGATGACCTCTATTCCTACCCCAAAAATAGAGTTACCCCAAAAAACGGAAACTTCTCTGCCTCCAACAACATTATCTTCTCCTAATATATCTCCTACTAACGCAGTTAAATTTTCTGATCTTCCTAGTAACTTTTGGGCAAATATTTTTATTCAACCTTTGGTAGAACGCGGTATTATTACCCAAGTTGATAATGATAAGTTCGAGCCAGATAAACCTGTAACACGAGCTGAATTTGCAACTCAAATCCCTAAAGTTTTTGAGGAACAATTAACTAAAAAATCTGTTAATTATAAAGATATAAAAGGAGATTCAACAGCTCAAAATGAAATTAAAACAGCTACTAAATCTGGTTTTTTAAGTGGGTATCCAGGGAATGTTTTTCGCCCAGAACAAAAAGTATCAAGATTACAGGTGTTAATTTCTTTAGCTAGTGGCTTAAGCCTGGAAATTCCATCTGATCCTGATCTTGTTTTAAGTGTTTACAAAGATAAGGAAGAAATACCGGATTGGGCGAAAGAAAAAATAGCTGCCGCAACTACTGCTGGATTAGTAGTGAGCCATCCAGATGTGAAAATTTTGAATCCAAATCGAACTGCTACTCGTGCTGAAGTTGCAGCAAATTTTTATCAAGCATTGGTTAAATTAGGGCAATTAGAACAGGTTTCATCTGAGTATATTGTCAGTCAGAAACAGAAAAATTAGCTATCTTTAGCTATTTTTTTAATCAATATTTTTCCCCTAAATAGCTAACTTATTAAAGCCCAGTTTCTTCTAAAAACTGGGCTTTTAATCTTCTTATTATAGCTGAAAGAATAGGGAAGATCAAAAATGGGGGTAGAAGCAAACAAAAAAAAATTACCCCGTTAGTTGTTTCAGGTATTTCCATTTATAATAATGTGTTTGGAGCCATTTTCGGTGTAAAAAATCTTAAAGTTTAGCTAACCCCTAAACTCGTAAAACGCGGCGAGATTTTAGGCACAAATAAAATAGGAGTGCTATATAGAGAAAAATTGAAAACTTTATGCTTGAAGCCATACAAAAATTATTAGTAAATCTAGTTAAAATATTTACAGCTCCTCTAATTTTTATAGGGGATATTTATATATCTTTAAGTGGGCTTTTTCAGTTAGGTATATATTTAATCATTGTGCTGCTCTTAGGTAAATTACTAAAAAACTTACTTAAAAAAGTTATACTATTAAAACTAGGTATAGATAAAGCTAACCGAGAGGCAATATCTACAATATTTAGCTATGGGTTAAGTACTCTAGGTGTAATAGTTATTCTCCAAACCCAAGGTTTTAATGTTTCCTCATTAGCAGTTTTAGCTGGTGGTTTGGGTGTAGGTATTGGTTTAGGATTTCAGGACATTACAAAAAATTTTATTAGTAGTTTGAATCTATTAATAGAAAGACCTATTAAAATAGGAGATTTTATTGAATTAGAGAATGATTTAGGTTTTGTGGAAGAAATTGGTTTGCGTTCAACTAGAATTAGAACATTAAAAGATAGTCACATAATTATTCCTAATAGCATGTTAATAGAAGGGAAAATACATAACTTAAGCTACGATAATTTTCAAGGTCGGATTGAAGTTGATATTTTTGTTTCTGATGATAGTGACCCAGTATTAGTTACGGAAGCTGTGTTAATGTCAGCTTATATGGAACCATCAGTATTGCAGGAACCTCCTCCAAAAGTTTTGTTTTTAGGTTTTCAAGATAATGCTTTTAAATTTCAATTATGGATATGGGTAAATGAAATCTATAATCAACCGATTTATATTAGTTCTTTACAATTTCTAATCCAGCATAATTTGCATAAACAAGGTATTTTAGTTCCTTGGGATAATTTTAATATATATATTCATCATCCCCAGAACTCAACAAATTTAGAATTATCTCAAAATATTATTCTTCATGGGTTAAAAAATTATCAGTCTATTCCTAATAAACCCCTATCAGTTAGGGATTTACTAATGCAAGTTACTTATTTTGAAAATTTTACTGATGTGGAGTTAAGAAAACTAATAGAAGTAGGATATAGAAAACGTCTCAAGCCATTAGATTTTTTATTCCATGAAGGAGAACCAGGTGATACTTTTTATATTATTCTTTCCGGTTCAGTAGAGGTTTTTGTAGAGAAAATTAATAAATATTTGACTACTCTAAAAGCTGGAAATTTTTTTGGAGAATTAGCTTTAATGTTAGGTATTCCTCGTACAGCTTCAGTTAGGGCAATTGAAGATACTATTTTATTTGCTATTCATGCAAAAGGCTTTGAAAAAATATTGCATGAAAATCCAGAATTAGCAGAGGTAATTGTGCAAGAGTTGGGTAAACATAAAGAAGAATTATCTGAACGTCAAAATCAACTTAGAAAACTAGGATTAGTTAATATAGAAGAAGATGATAAAAATCTTATATTTTGGGTAAGAAATCGTCTAAAAATTTTGTTTAATTTATAATAAATATTATTATCTCAGCAGAATATAATTGAAAGTAAAGCAGAAAATTTTATATAACATTAGTGAATATAAAATAAGTATAACTTTTTTATCTAGGATATGAAAAAAGAGTGTCCTTAAAAAAAGAGTATAAAATAAAAAATTGAGAACAGTAAATTAAGAGAAAAAAAGTATTAAATAGGATTCACTGAAAAAGTATTTGTAGGGAGAGAGTAGGGAGTTAGAAATAGGGAGTTAGGAGTTATGATAAATTCTAATTACAGAGTAAGTATTAGTAAGAATTATCCCTTAATTTTTATCTCATGGTTATCCCGAAATCCTAACTTTTTGAGCTTAATAAACTGAAAAGCTGGTTCTTTTTGCTACCCAAATTACATTATTCCTACGCTTCCCTAAAAATACATTTAATGTTTCAAGTTGCCCACACGCTACAATAACACTATAGCCTATGTCTTCCCAATTAATCAATCAAAAAGTCGCCCTAAAAAAAAGAGGCAACAAAGCCCGAATTTTTAAGTAGGCGGTCGCTAATTAAAAGGGTTTGATATAATACTTCAACCAAACTCTTGAATGTTAAACTTTTTCTAATTCAGCTAGAAGTACAAGTGCGCTTTGTAAGGCTTCAATTCTTGTTGCTACTAAGTTTTGTGGAACTAAAATATTCCAGATATTTAAATTTTTAAGCCTAGCATTAATCTCAGCAGATGCCACGACAAAGAACACTTTACGACGTTTTCGATATGCTTCTTGGACCATATTCTCAAGAGCTAGAGACATAGTAATCCCAAGGTAAGAAACATTGCTGAGATCGAGAATAAGAACATCATACTGTTCTACCATCCCCATCTGTTTAGAGATAGCCTTGGCAGCCCCAAAACTCATCGGCCCAACAAGATTTAGCAAAAGGAGGCGACCTTGAGCTTTCTCAAGAAGTTGTTTTTCTTCATTGTTTAAGGGAGCTTCATTATGGGGTTCAACTATAGCCTTTACTTCATCAAGTTGAAGATCACTAAGGCGCTTGACCGTCAAGAGATTTGCCATAAAGACACCAACGGCGACTGCAGTAACCAGATCGACAAAGACGGTTAGTAACAGTACACTGTACATAATGCCAGCAGCCTTAAGTGATAACTTATGTGCTCGTTTAAGGAATCCCCAGTCGATAATATCAATTCCTACTTTGAGTAAGATACCTGCTAGAATGGTCTGGGGGATTACTTCGGTTAGTTTTCCAGCCCACAAGAGAGTAATCAATAAAATAACAGAGTGAAAAATGCCTGATAAGGCTGTTCTTCCACCAGCATGAACATTAACCACTGTCCGCATGGTTGCTCCTGCTCCTGGTAATCCACCAAATAATCCCGAAATTATATTCCCAATCCCCTGGCCAATTAATTCACGATCAGAGTCATGATTAGTTCGGGTAATATTGTCGGCAACTAGGGAGGTAAGCAGAGAATCGATAGATCCCAGAGCTCCCAACATTAAGCCATTTACAAGCATCGTATTTAGCTGCTCGAAAGTAAATACTGGCAACTGTGGCTTGGGCAACCCAGTAGGAATTTCTCCAATGAGGATGAGATTACTATCTTCCAGGAAGAAGACAGAAATTAGAGTTCCAATTAGTAATGCTAGTAATGGGGATGGAATTACCGAACTCACTCTGCGGGGTGTTAAGAAAAGAATTATCAGTGTGAGAATTCCTAGTGCAGCTGCAGCCGGATTAAGGTTAGATAAGAAATCTGGGATTTTGCTAACTGATTCAACTACACTAGCAGATCCAGGATTACCGAGAAATGGACCAATCTGAATGAAGATAATTATTATACCGATTCCAGACATAAATCCTGAGATTACGGCATAGGGTATCAGAACTATATATTTTCCGAGTTGCAAGATTCCAAAGAGTATCTGGAATAGTCCACCAAGCATAACAACGGTAAAGGCCATCTCCAAACCGACATCTGGGTTCTTAGCAATTAAAGTGCTAAAGACCGTTGCCATAATAACGGTCATGGGACCGGTTGGACCAGTAATTTGCGAGGGTGTACCTCCAAAGAGAGCGGCAAAAAAACCAACAAAGATGGCGCCATAAAGACCTGTTATGGCTCCGGCACCAGAGGATACTCCGAATGCTAAAGCTAGGGGTAGTGCAACAATTGCAGCAGTCAGGCCACCTAATAAATCACCCCGCAAGTTATTGAAATGTAATCTGTTAATAAGTTGCATGAGTATTTTTTCTATCTTTTATATTTTTCTAGTTAGTCTTAATCTGAAATTTTTGCGAAAATAAGTAACTATTATATATATATGCGGTTATATATATATGCGGTATGTCTGAATTAGAAATTACACAAAATTGCAAAATAAGGTAAATCTTTCATTTCGAGGGGCAGCCAAGCAATCTCAAATACACAAAATTAGTTTATAGATTACATAAATTAACTACTTATAACAATTTCATAAACTTAGACTACACTACTTGTCTTGATATTTATCAAATGTTGACATATGATGTATAGCCATACTTAAGGAAATTCGTATTATTTTCCTCTTAACCACAGCTAAATAGTAATAGAAGACTTTAATATATCAGATATGATGGTAAACCATAAACTAGTTAAGGCTATTGCTGATATGAGTGCCTTAATAGTTTCGTAGATAGGTGCGAGACAAATGTAATTTATATGCTTCTGAGCTAATCATTTAAATAAAAATTAAATTAATTTTGAAAAAATCAATCAAGTATTTCCTTTTTTTTGTTTTAGTAGTATTTTAAAGTGGATGCTTTTCAACAGGATTTTGTCCATAAAAAGGTAATGCTTCTGACCAATGTGGTCTTTTTCCTTTTTGCCATTCTAAATGAGCTAATTCTAATAGACTTAAAACAGATTTTCCTAAACTATTTTCAACCTGAATTAAATAATAAGAATTTTCCCAGTTTACTAATATTTTTTCCCATGCTAGTGGATTCATTAGTGTATCTTTTAAAATAGGATTTATACCCATTTTTTCTACCTGATAAATAGCTGTAAATAACTGCCCTCTTTGAGCTGGCATTTGTAGGGATAAATTCTGACTTTTCTGTTTATATGACCAAGCTATAGTTGCCAAAGTTGAAATTGCAAATAGTGGAATACCTAACTGTTGAGCTAAAGTTCTAGCTGTGACTACACCAATACGACTACCTGTGAAACTTCCCGGACCTTTAGCAACAGTAATAAATCTTAAATCTTGCCAAATTTGAGGTGGCATAAACTCTTGTAATTTTTGATGTAGATGAGTTGATAGTTCTCGACCTAAGTTCCAAGTTTTAGAGCGAGTATTCTCACCAAAATTACTTATAGCTAAACCTAATTCGGGACTGGTAGTGTGAATTGCTAAACCATATTTTTTTTCTATATTTTTCATTGCTAATGGGTGAAAGTTAACAGCTAAAACCTAGTTTATTAGAAATTACTAGCTTTGAGCTAATTTATTTCCTCTATCAAATCAAATATTAGTATAGCTACAAATAAGCAACCTAAAAGTAAGCCAAAAATATCATAAATTCCAAATCTCCAACCTAATAAACTGAATATTAAAAATATACCTGCTACTGTAGCCAATAAATTCTTAGTTGCTAATTTATCCTGTTTTCCAAACTGATGCTTAACTTTTATAAAAACTGATGCAATTATCAAAGCAATTAGAGGATGCCAAATAATTATCTGATGCAAAAATTGATGGCCAGATAAAATGAGGGAGGTAATTAGTAGAAAGAAAAAGCGAAAAGTATTTTAATATTATTCATCTAAGCAATGATCAATAATATCGATACAATCTCTCCATACTTCCCTACTCTAGTTTCTCTCCAAAATTTCCAAACTGATGGGTAAGGAATATATCTAAAAAGAAGAAAAAGAAGGGGAAATAAAAGGTTATGTGAAATATGAAAGAAAATAAACTTCAGTATTTCAAACCTTTGGCTTCAACCGAAAGTACTCTTGAGTGATAACTTATAACTGAAATGACTTGTTTAATATTAGATTTAATTCAGGTCGGGATAAGTTCACCAGGCCTTAATCTTGTCCATTTGCCCGTTTCTTCTAGAAAACTTTCACAACCGACAACATCCCATTCCATCTCAATTTCCTCTTGTTTGGGACGAATATTGACATTGATAGTAGGTTCAACCGGCTCAAAATCTGGATTTTCTGTTAAATGAAGTTGCTCGTGCTGAGTTTCTACAGCATGATAAGTAACACACTGATCTACATAGTAGCAGTTAACACAAATACACATTTGTAAGTACCTCGTTGATGCTCAAGTTTAATCATAATTAATGCAATAATCTTTGATTTTAATGATTTGATATGTTTATACCAAATCCTGGTAAAAAAAAGGTGTATGTTAAGTAGAATTTAGCCAGGAATAGTTGGTTAAGTTTTTGATTTCTGTTGTCATTGTTGATAAACTACGACGCCTTTGGACTAAAACTTCTCCCATTTTTTCTATACTGTCAAAATGTCTATTTACCGAAAAATTGAGTTTAAAGCCTCGCCCATAAGCGGGGGACTTTTTAGTTGATTTTTTTCACTGGTCTAGTCCTTGTTGGTTTTTAGCTCACAGAAAATATATTAGTCGCGGGTGGGCATACCGAGACAAAAAACGGATGGGTCAGCAAGTGTAAGACTACTGCTAAAGTAGCGGCAGCCCGTGAAACGTCAACCCGCCGAGGAGCTACGGCTCGGTAGGGAACCCGGTGCCTTTAGGCCGGGAAGGATGTTAACAAGAGTTTATATACTAATGATCATAACCTTTCTGCTGGTTGTAATTCTGGGGAGTAAGGACGCTCTTGGTAGAGGCCAAGAATAATTGAGCTTTTTTAAGTAATCCCACCCCCTCTGATTCCATACTTTTTCAATTCCCGTTTCTTTGATAATGTTAACTTTGACCTAAGTAAAAATCTAACTGCAAAGAAATTCATTTGATTTTTGTGGCAATGTCCATAAATTCCCTGTCTGCTTTATCACCGGAAACTTGGCCATTTGACGGAAAAATGCTGCCCCAAACTGTTTATTTAGTGGGTGGTTCGGTACGAGATGCTTTGCTAAAAAGGAAGACTGAATACTTGGATTTAGATTTTATTATCCCTGACCAAGCAGTTAATATCGCTAGAAATATTGCCAAGAAATATCAAGCGGGATTTGTGGTTTTGGATGAACGACGAAAAATTGCTCGGGTAGTATTTAAAGGAACTACAGTTGATTTTGCTGAGATTGAAGGTAATAGTTTGGAGGAAGATTTATGGCGACGAGATTTTACGATAAATGCTATTGCCTATAA
>JAKQYG010000116.1 GCA_023356515.1 Trichodesmium sp. MAG_R04
ATTTCCATATATTCTATAACAACTCGGCAACCACATTTAGATGTAGTTTCATTTATTTCTTCTGTTGGTGTTAAAACTCCCCATAAAGATAGGGGCAAAAGCTCAAAAATATCCTGCTTTATCATTGGTTTTGGATGGATAACATTACTGCTATATTCGTAGGTTACAGCAGTTTTCATGTCGGGTATACCACAGTAGAGACGTTCCATGGAACGTCCCTACAAAGTTTTGGTTATAGCGATGTAGTTCATCAATTTGAAATGGCTGTAATTACCTAGGATATTATTGATATTGTCAGCATTTAGCTATCAGGAAAAATTAGCATCGAAGAAGAATTAAAAGTAGGATATTATTGATTTTTATCAGATTCTATTTCTACTTGGGGAGTTGGAAATATTTCTGGAATTTTCTCTATTAATTTACGGAAACCAGATGGAAATAACTTGGGATAAATAATAAGTAAACAATTTGTTATCAAAATCATACTTATGATCGAAATAAATCTGACTGACAACTTCACAGCTTTTGACTCCCACAAAGGCATTTTCAGGTAATATCAACAGGACTTACGCACGCAGATGAAAATATACACGACGTGTAAGGGTTAACGGCCGTTAACCCCTATTAGATATAGTGGTTCTTCGTAAGTCCTGATCAAATTTATGATAGTGGTGTATAAACAGTGATTTTTGCAGCTAGACTCCTGACTGTAAAAGGGGTTTACTTATAAATATTGCCAAATTTATAGGAGTACCAAATTCATTACCATTAGTATGATTCAGTATTGAGGTATAATTCAATCTATGTTTTAAGATAGAGGAGCTTTTGAGCTATACTGACGATAGGAATTATATAACTCCAAAGCCAATGGATTTGATATAATCAGAATCTTAGTCTTTTTTTTGAGTTTAATCCCAAAAAATTTATTTTTTATTTTTCAGATGTCTATTAGGAAATATTTTTACCTATTTAGGGTAAAAAAAAGAAGTATTATTAGCAAATGCGGTTCTGGAGAGAAATAAATGGAACGAGATCCTGCGGTTTTAAAAAAAGTGTCGGTCAGTCTTCCTTTTGGTCTGGGGTGTGCTGAATGGGAGGCAGACCAAACAGAACGTTATGCAGCTTGGTCACTCTATGTGGAATTAGTGACGCGCATTTCAGTACAACCTTTAGGTCAAGAGGAAGGCATTTTGAGAGAGGCTTTGGACTCTCTTTATCGCCTATTTGACACCACTCGTGAAATATTGAAAGAGGCAGGTCCTGGCGTTGGTGCTTCACAGAATTCAGTTGGCGGTATCGCTATTACTGTTCTTAACCAAGGACTACGGCCTTTTCTAACTAAGTGGCATTCTAGTTTGGAGGTTTGGGAAACTCAGAGGTCAAATGGTGTTAGTCCTAAAGAACATGAAAAGGAGTGGTCAGAAGAGTCTAAAATGAGAGGTGAGTTAGAATATTTGCGACAAGAATTAAATAAGTATGCCCTAGGTTTAGCAAAAATTTCTGGTGTAGAAAAAGGAAAATAGGAGGTTATAAATGACTGAACAAAAAAAGTTTGATGTGTTCCTTTCTCATAACAGTAAGGATAAAGATAATGTTAGAATTATAGCACAAAAACTACAAAAAGGAGGTATAAAAACTTGGCTAGATGAAAGGCAATTTAAAGGCGGAGACTACTGGTCAGGCGAACTATACGAAATTCTGGATGAAACTGAGATAGCTTTCTTTTTTCTGGGAATAAATGGTGTAGGGCCTTGGCAAGATGCGGAAATAGGTTATTTACATAATCGTTATATAAATAGTAGAAGGCAAAGTCCTAGAATTGTTCCTATACTTTTGCCTGGAGCTACTATTGATAATCTTCCCAGTCAATTTAATTACTTAAAAGAGATTCAGTTTGTGACCCTTGAAAATTTGGATAGCTATGATGAGATTAGCAAATTATTACAAGTATTTACAGACATTCCACCAAAGCAAAATTCTTATCATTTTAACACTTTAGAGGAATTCAAGAAAAAAAAAATAAGGCGTTTAGAAAGAGATATAGCTCTTGCTGAAAAACAGTCTAATGAATTAGCTGAAGAGATTGAAGCTATAGTGGAAGAGATGAGTGAGAATAGAGGTGATGCAGTACGGCAGCGTAACCTCAATAAAAAGAAAAAAAGGGCTGAAGAAGAGCAAAATCAACATTATCAGGAAGTTGAAAAGCTTCAAGCAGAAATTGACAAAATTATTAATAGCTAATAGCTGTCAGAGAGGTTAACTAAAATTATGATGGATCAAAAACCAGGATCAACGACAGACCCAGGTACAGGTGGTACAAAACCCAATGACGGGGGACTTACAACACCACCTACAACGCCACCTACAACACCACCTACAACACCACCTACAACACCACCTACAACACCACCTACAACACCACCTACAACACCACCTACAACGCCACCTACAACACCACAAGAAAAATCTTTTCCCTTGCAAGTGAAAGAATATCTTGAAAAGAGCAAAAAAGGTAAAGACATTTTTTGTGGGGTGTTTCAAAAACAGCAAGATGAAAGTAAAAACTTCAGTCAGTTTGAAAAAAAAGATAGATATTTTAATATACCACCAGAAGTTTTACAAAAGCGGATAGAAAGAATCCAAGAAGAGATTAAAACTTTAGAGCAAGAGTATCAGGACTTCACCGAAGAGATAAATGGTTTGTCTGAAGACAAAAGAGAGACTGACTCTCGTAGCGAAAAACGCCGTATTGAAAAAAATTTGGAGATAACGGAGCAAAAACGTCAAAAGAAAAAACAAAAACTTGAAGAACTTGAGGAGGAGTTAGAAGAGCTTAATACAGAGCTAAAAAGGAAAAAATCGAATGAGGAAAGCAGCGAAAAGGCCAATATTAATAACTCTTTAGAAGAAGTTAAAAACATTACAGCTCAATCATTATTTACAAATAACGCTCCTATACAAAATACTATTTTGTATGTGGCAACTTTTTTCCCGGGATTAAATCCCCAGGATTTTAAACGAGTTGTTTTGCTTTTGCTGACAGGCCGAAGCAAAACTATTTTTGTTAAAGAGTCAATAATTACAGAAGAAGGAAAAACGCAGATAAAGGAAACTCAACAGGAAAAACTATTAACTGAAATTTGGAAAGAGAGTTTTGAACAGTCAGATGGATATTTAAAGAATTGTTATTTAAAAGTTAGACTTAAGAATGGAGCGAAGGGTATTGACTTTATTATTCCTAGCTTAAGAAACGACTTTTTGACTTATTTTGAAGAACAACAACCTTTATATTTAGAGGAGCAACTCCAAAAAACCCAAAAGCTACACTTATTACTAGACACTTCTGATGAAGTTGCCACAAAAGCAATAGATATCGCTGTCAAGGTTAGTATTGACTATCCCAGTTTCTATATAGAGAATTGGTTGAGAGAGCTTTTAGACAAAATTGATCAAGAATACGAGTGTATAATTCAGCCTTTACTTGTGCGTTTGTCAACCTTAATTTATAGATTACAAATTGAGCAAGATTATTCTAGAGCTAAGGATATAGCTCAAAGCTTTCTTGAAAAATTAATCGATACCAAAAATCAAAGCTATACCAAAAATCAAAGCTATGCATTTAAAATTGTTAAAGAGTTAATGGACAAGCATTTGCGATCTGGATCATTAGGTATTCAACCTGCCAAGCAACTCCTAATTTGGCTGAAAGAGTTGCTAGATCAAGAAGGTTCAGAAAATAAGGATATGAATCTCCAGGCTCATGTTTACATCCTATTAGACGAGCTATTGTGGCAAAGTGGTTTATACTCCTACATATATTATTTTCTAGAGATTTTAAAAGAATGGTTGCCTTCACCAGATGTTTCTTCAGCAAAATACTCTCCATCAAATATAAGTGTATTACTTTTATTCTTTGTGTACTGTGAGGAAACAATATCAATATGTAAGCATCACACGGAGTTGTGCGGAAAATGGCCTTCTATATATCCTTTATTTACACCATTAAAAAATCAAGATGATAGTTATACCAGTAATAAATTTGATAGAGAGTTAAATATTTTATTTAGTTTACTGTTTTATTCGACCTCCCAGAAAAAGCTTGCCCTTAATGATCTCCTATCAAATGTTATCCCACTATTTGATTTACTTTATTCTGATGATATTAATTTTCTTGAAAAAATAGGTCGTTTTATTGCAGAATGGTTGGTAATTTTGCGCGGTTTTGATGACGTGGAGCCCGAGAAAGAAGTAGTAAATTTAATTGAAGATATGGCTCGCAGTATCATTGCAAATACTTCTGATTCTCTAAAAACCGAGCTTATGAGTTTTTGGACTTCTCTTACAGACGAATATCTAGAGGAAGCTACACAATCAAAGCAATCAGGAGATAGAAAACTACAGAAGCAGTTCACTGCTAAGAGAAAGATTTTAAGAGATTTCAAAAAGCAATTTAGGACTTTACAAAAAGAAATTAAAGCAGCAAAGTAAACACTAATTAAATTATTGGAGGTAAAAATGTTAAAACATAGTGCTTTAGATAAAGTTATTCGTAAAGTAGAAAAAGCTGAAGCATCTGCTAAAAGTAAAACTAAATCTTCTACAGAAAAAATCGTAGTTATTAACAAACAAAAAAAGCAGCATTTGGATAAAATACCCTTTATAAGTGGCAAGAATATAGCATATTACCTAATTTCTAACAACAATGATGCTTCAAATGTTGCCGAACATAAAGACCTACCTGTTGAGATAACAGATTTTGCTAATAATCGCAAACTTCTTATTTCTGTAGCTTATCGTGCTAGTTGCTCTTCTGGGAGAGAACGACAAGTTGCTCGAGCTTTATGTGGTGATGATTCTCCTAGTAATGAATTGGAGAAGAAAATCAAGAGATGGATAGCTGAAATAACCGATGAACACGCAACTATATATATCAATAATTTTTTTAGTCAAGTAGAAGGTTTACAGAACCTCTTAAAGAGAAAAGCAAAGAGTGAAGTTGGTCTCAATATTAACTTCAGGCTATCTCTAAGGCAAGAACGACAGCTCGAAGCAGTTAAAATAGGTCCGACAGAGATTACAGTCTACGTTAAAGATTCTGATGATGCTTTAGATCTTGAACTTCAAACTGAACTTATTGTAGATGATCCAGTTAAGGCTGTATCTAGTCAGGGGTCTGGTTGGCTAATATCTCTAGTTAAAATCACTAAGGAAGAAATTAAAAAGTATTTACTTGAAAAAGTTTCCATTACTCAGTTCTACTATGAATTGAAAGACACAGTCAGGAATGGATTAGTTGAGCATTTAAATTACGTTGTCCGCGATCAAGGTCGCCGAATTGGATACTTATATCTCAATAGCAAGACAGTTTCTTCATCTCCAATTCCCAAAGAACTGGTAGAAATAGATTGTATTGTCCGTTGCAAAGTACAGAAATATACAAAGGATGTATCTGTTAAAAATACCCTCCAGATGCTTCCTCAAGATGTTAGACGATATATTTCTGCACAATCTCCTAACTTAGAAAATTGGGTGCAAAATAAGCTAGAAAGAATTGTTAAGCCCTTGTTGCTTGATAAAAAGTATGCAGATATATTGTGTAATTTTAGTAAAGAATCCGATATGATCCGTCAGGCAATGCAGGCTGAAGCCGAATCTATCGGTTATGTAGTACAACACATAGTTTCTATCACAAAACAGGAGCACAGCAAACTTTTAGAAAATCTAGAAATAAATGATCAATCAGAATTTTCAACCAATGCCACTGGTGTTAAAGTTAATTTAAGTACAGCAGTTAATCTCAAGTTTAAGAATCTTGAAAAAATTGAGGACTATCTCAATCAAGAAGTTGATGATATTAAAAACTTAATCAAAGAAGCAGTTAATAGTAGCACTAGAGAAACTATACGTACTATTGACCCTGAAAGATTTTATATGCGCTTTTATGAACCGAGAGCAGGTGAAAAGTCGGTTGAACAAGAATTGAAAGATGTAATTGCAAAAGTCTTAGAAGAACGTTTTGGAGTAATAGTAATTAGAGTCGTTCCTATTCCTGAACAAACGGATATTATTAATTATTTGCAGAGACTAATGGGAGTGATTGGCTCTTTCAACTGTAAAGTGCTTTCTTTAACTGGAGGAGAAACTGTTAAATTTCAAGGGGAGTTCAAAATTTTAGGTATTGAGCAGGGTAGTTGGTATGTATTCCAGTCTGCATTCCAATCAATGCGAGAATCACAGCAAGAGTTACTCAAAGAACTTAAGGCGCTTAAAAAACAATACTCTAAAATTGTTAACTCAAGTGATGTGGCGGACAACAGAGAGGAACTTGACGAAGTTAGCCTAAGAATTCGGGATATAGAAAACGAGGTTTTTGGTATGGATAACATTAAAAACTCAATAGAAAAAAGTATCAACGCTAAGTTGACTACTATTGACAACGAACTTCTTAGATATACGGATAATAAACATTTATCTACTATGGAGCGTTGGGTAAATAAATGGGGAAGAGAGAGTGTTGTTAAGCAATATGGTCTAGAAATTGAGATTATAAATTTGTATCGCAACCGGACTCAACAAGAAGAATATTTGTCTGAAGCTAGAACTCAACTACAAAAAGCAAAAGTTGATGAAGCTCGAGCTCAAGTTGAGTCAAGAACTAAACAACGTCAAAAACAATTAGAAATGTCTGAAAGAAAGAATAAAGCACAATCTGATGAACTTAATAAGCTCTATGAACAAAGAGCAAAGTTGATTGCAGATCCAGATGCAGATTCGGATGAGTGGGATTATTTGAAGGAAAAAATAGATTACTTAGAGAAAGAAATTATTAGTCCTTCCTTAGAGGACGCTGGAAGTGCCCTTGATATATTAGAGCCTAAAAGAGATAGAGCTAATAAAAGCTTGGCATTTGAAGAGCAAATGGGTTTACTAACAGACACAAACGACTTAGATTCTGACTATAGGAATGACACAAGCGTTCTTAATCAGGAAGACTCTATTTAAAAAGTTGTAGCCAAAAACTCTTGTTTTAGTTAATCTGGACTTATGCAAAGGCACTAATTGTAGTTTCAGAATCTAAAATAATTAAAATAAACACATTACATGTATTATTGGGCAAGTTACATTAATATTAATAGGACTTACGCATTGGCACTACACGAGGGTGAGGGCCAATGCCATTCGCACCTACATATGCTATTTTCAAGGCGAATTTGCGTAAGTCTTGACTAAGAAAATCTGTTATCCTTTAGCAGGAATATTTTGCTTGAGGTCAAAAAAACTTCTGAAGATTTGTTAATAATTTCACTAACGATTATGGTAAAAGTAATATTTACAAGAAAGGATGGTACTGCTGAGAAAGTTATTGATGTCTTACCTAATTCTAAATTAGGAGAGGATCGCGAAGCAGTGCAGATGTTATTGGGTTTACCAGTAAATCCCCCTTACAAATTTTTTCTAGAAAGAACACAAAAAGAATTAAAAGACAATTTAACTTTTGAAAAGGCAGGTATTCAGGAGAATGACAAGCTCATATTGTTTTCACCTACTGATAAAAAAATACTACAACCAGAGCCTACTTCGGCTACTTCTCGAGCATCCAATCAAATAAATCAACCGAGGTTTTCCCAAGCAATTTTATACACAATAGTTATGTTTGCAATCTCTTTTTTAGCCCCAACTATATATTATAAAGTTTTTAATTCAGGTAATTACTGGAACAGTCTTATAAACGATATTTGGAAAGACCATAATCTTCAACTCAAAAAAGATTGGGAAAATATTTGGAATAATCCTTTTTCCTTATAAAAGGAAACAATTTTGACTATTTAGGAATAGTAGAAAAATTAATTAAATAGGAATAGTAAAAATAATCAAGCAAAAATCAGTAAGAGATATATAGCAATCCTATGAGTGTTCATGGCAAAAATCCTACTGGTTTTTAGAGAACAGGGCACAGGGAACAGGGAACAGAGAATAGGTAAGAGTTTGAAAAGTTTTATTTACTTTTTGATTTGTCGCAACCTATGCGCGGAATGCTATAGTAATCGAGGTAAATCGGAATTAATCCTTGACTGAATTAGAATATTTATAAATATCCTAATATTTGCTGCAACTGCTATAATCGATAATTCATGATACAAGTTACTTTCACTAATTGCTAAAGATAGCAATACTTTTAAGATTGGTATTAGAGTAGTAATAGTGAAATACCATTTTCAGTTAAGACTACTGATTATGATTTATGGGTCTTTTATACTACGCCATAAAGTACATAATATGGATTGTAAATAAATAAAAAGGAGGTCGTAAAATGAATAAAATTTTAAAGTGGGTTGGGCTTTTTATATTATGCATCTTATTTCTAATACTTTTGGTTTACTTTGCAATATTAATTGGAATTTGGATTATTAAAGCTTTTCAGACGTTATGGATACTAATAATATATTTAACAATAGTCTTTCTTCCCAAAATATTAGTAAGTCTTTTAGTTCTAATCCTAGCAGTAGCTTTACTTTTATTAATTCCTAGTCTCTGGGTAAAGTTATCTACAGAGGTTTTTTCAATATTAAAACGTCGAAATTACTCTCGAATAGTTTCTATAGTAACGCCTTCTTTTTCAATAATTACTGGTTTAATTCTAGGTCTGATAATGACCAATATAAATTTGTGGTTTATGACACGCTTGATGTTTGGTAAAAACTTATGTGGAGATAATAATAATTATATAAACCAAGGATTATATCAAGTTTTTGTTGAAAAAGGTAAAGGAGAAATGTTACAGCATGTTCGCCAAAATTATTGCAAATACGCTGTCAAAAAATACAGAAAAGATCAAAATAAACAATCTATTTTAGTTGCTTCTTTTCAAAGTGAATCAAAGGCTAATCAATTTGTAAATATGATGAAATTAGACCATAAAATCAGGAACGGTGAACTCGTAAAACCAGGTTTAACTTGTAAGAGATTTGAAAAGAAAAATTTGTATTCTGTATTTGTCAATAAAACTGATGTTGCAACTTTGAAATATATCAGAAAGAATTATTGCCAAGATGCCCTTATTCAGTATAGGAAAGATATTAAGATTGCCGAAAATGAAGATAGGCAATCTATTTTAGTGACTAATTTTTTAGAAAAAACTAAAGCTTTGGAGTTTGCCAGAATTCTACAAACAGATTCAGAAGTTAACAGTGGAGATTTAAGAATACCAGGCCTTACCTGCCATCAATCTAATAGTCCAGATTTGTATCCTGTTTTTGTTAATAAAACTGATGCAACAACCTTGAAATATATCAGAGATAATTATTGTCAAGACGCTAAAATCATTAACAGAAAAGAAGATAGTCAGAAGTACAAAAACATACCCGCAAAATCTATTCTGGTTGCTTTGTTTAAAAGCAAACAACAAGCTTTGGATTTTGCCAGATATCTACAGAAAGATTCACAAATTAGAAGCGGAGAACTTGGAGCATTAGATCTGTATTAAGTTACTAACTGGGGTTTGCTGATTCAATATAAAAGTCTTTGCCGGGTTGCTAATGCCCTACTAACTTCTACATCTAAACTGAAATTAACTAATTTTGCCACTTGTACCCTCCCCTAAGTAAAGTTTTTTATCTTTCGATATATTCTATAACAACTCGGCAACCACATTTAGATGTAGTTTCATTTATTTCTTCTGTTGGTGTTAAAACTGCCCATAAAGATAGGGGTAAAAGCTCAAAAATATCCTGCTTTCTCATTGATTTTGGATGGATAAAATTACTGCTATATTCGTAGGTTACAGCAGTTTTTATGTAGGGTATACCACTGTAGGGACGTTCCATGGAACGTCCCTACAAAGTTTTGGTTATTCAGTCAAATTTTTTATATTTCCATATATTCTATAACAAGTCGGCAGCCACATTTAGATGTAGTTTCATTTATTTCTTCTGTTGGTGTTAAAACTCCCCATAAAGATAGGGGTAAAAGCTCAAAAATATC
>JAKQYG010000117.1 GCA_023356515.1 Trichodesmium sp. MAG_R04
TTGTCCAATTTTCGAGATTGATTGACCCATTCAAGTCCCTGTCCATAACTTGCCCACAATTTTGACAATGATAAACCCTTTCACATAGGGGCTAATCTAGTATATTTGGGCAGACTCAACTTCATTCAGTCTATAGTGAATCCTAGACATTATGTACAGGTATGTCTAGTATTGTACAGTTTTTTGTCTTCTAGAAAAAGCTCCTAAGTTTCCATAAGTCATAAAGGTAAATTATAACCCTTAGAACAATAAACAATGGCTTGCTCCGTAAAAATTACAGAAGTATTAAGCATTGTTCATTAAACATAGGGCAAGATTAATCTATTGACATCCTCCCCGGTCTAAAGTCACTGGGTTTCCTACCGAGTCGTAGCCCTTCGGTGGGTTGACATCTCACAGGCTGCTGCTACTTTGGCAGTAGTCTTATACTGGCCGACCTGTCCGTTTTTTTGTCCCGGATTGCCCACCCGCGACTAATATATTTCTTGTGAACTAAAAAGCATGATAGCATAAACTGTGGAAAAAAATAAACTAAAAAGCCGCCCTAGAAGGGCGAGACTTTAAACCTAAATTTTCGGTAAGCTACTTTTTAATCTTAAAGTTGCTTGACCTCAGAAACCAACTTAGCAACCATATCCTTAGCACTGCCAAACAGCATCATAGTCTTATCCTTGTAGAACAAATCATTGTCCACACCAGCAAAACCAGTACTGAGACCCCGCTTAATCACAATAGTATGCTTTGCTTTATCCACATCCAGAATGGGCATTCCATAAATAGGACTATTCTGGTCCGCGCGAGCTGACGGATTCACCACATCATTAGCCCCAATCACCAAGGCCACATCTGCCTGGTCAAACTGAGGATTAATGTCATCCATATCATATAACTGAGGATAAGGAACATTTGCTTCTGCTAATAATACGTTCATGTGTCCAGGCATCCGGCCAGCAACTGGATGAATAGCATATTTAATATCAACACCCAATCCTTCCAACTGGTCTGATAACTCCCGGACAGAATGTTGAGCTTGAGCAACGGCCATACCATAACCAGGCACAATTACCACAGACCTAGCATAACCCAACATCATTGCACCTTCTTCTGGGTCAATACTACGAACCGTTTTATCAGTTTTGCCACCTGCACTAGTAACAGTACTGCCACTTTCACCAGTACCAAACGCAGCAAATAGTACATTAGTTAAGGAACGGTTCATACCTTTACACATGATCACCGTAAGTATAATACCAGAAGCACCAACCAATGCACCAGCGATAATTAACATATTGTTCATCACCACAAAACCAGCAGCACTAGCAGCTAACCCAGAGAATGAGTTTAATAAAGAAATCACCACTGGCATATCACCGCCACCAATGGGGATCACAAACATTACACCTAATACGAGAGACACACCTACCAATGCTAGAAACACAGATAAATTAAATGGTGTGACACACAAATAAACACTAGCAATAATAAACCCACCAAATAATAGAGCATTAACAGGCTGTTGCAATGGGAAAGTGATCGGAGAACCACTCATGATTCCCTGTAGTTTGGCAAAAGCAATTAAGGAACCTGTAAAAGTTACCCCACCAATTAATACTCCTAATAATGCCGTAATAGTAGTAGGCAATGGGGGGGACTGAGCAACAGCTAAAAACCTCCAAAATTCACCTACTGCAACCATTGCAGAAGCAGCACCACCCAAACCGTTGAATAAACCAACCATTTGAGGCATGGCAGTCATTTCTACTTTATAAGCAGCGATCGCTCCAATAATTGAACCAATAACAATTCCCAATAGAATCATCTCATAGTTCAAAACTTCTTTTTCGAGTAGGGTTGCTACAATAGCAATTAACATTCCTACTGATGCTAACAAATTACCATTTCGAGCTGTAGCTGGAGAACCTAACTTTTTCAGCCCCACAAAAAATAGAGATACTGCTACTAGATAGCTTAACTGAATTCCAGTTGGTATAAAGTCGGTCATTATGCAGCCTCCTTCTTCTTAAACATTTGCAACATCCGATCTGTTACTAGAAAGCCACCAACTACATTAATGGTAGCAAACACTATAGCAATCAAACCTAAAATCACAGTAACATTCCAGTCTTTGTCACCAGCAATAATTAGTGCCCCTAAAACTGCAATTCCAGAGATGGCATTTGCTCCAGACATCAGGGGTGTGTGTAGGGTTGGTGGCACTTTGTTAATAACTTCAAATCCGGCAAATGAAGCTAAGACAAATACAAATAAAGCTGCAATTAATGTTTCACTCATGAATCTTTATCATAGTTAATTGTTTACTTGTTTGGGATAGGAATAAGGCTTTATAGCAGTTTTTATTGACATAGAATACAGAGATTTTGGCTTAAAGGCATAAGGCAGAGACCCGAAGTTTTATAGTGTACCTTGGTAAAAACCACTATAAAGTCCTTATAATAAAAGCTGAGTACTTTTTTTGATCAACCACCGATAGTAACCCTGAGAGCATCTTTTACTCTTTGATTTATAATTTCACCAGCATGGGTGACACAAGCACCAGCAATGATGTCATCCTCAAAGTTCAGATGTAATTCTCCATCTTTAATCATCAACTTGAGTAAAGCAGAAATATTTTTAGCGTATAATTCACTAGCGTGAACTGGCATAGTTGCTGGTAAATTTAAGGGACCAATAATAATTACCCCATTCCACTGTACATCTTTGCCTGGTTCAGTACATTCACAATTACCACCCTGTTCAGCTGCCATATCGACTATTACTGATCCTGGCTTCATTTGGTCTACCATTTCCTTAGTTACTAGCAATGGTGCTTTTTTACCAGGAACTTGAGCAGTGGTAATGACAATATCTGAAGCAGCAACGTGTTGTGTCAGGACTTCACGAGTATGTTGTTTGGCTTGCTCAGAAAGTTCTTTTGCATAACCGCCCTCAGCAACAGTATCTTCTTTGAGAGTCACATCTACAAATTTGCCTCCCAAACTTTGTACTTGCTCTTTAACTTCTGGACGAATATCAAATGCTTCTACTATTGCACCAAGACGACGAGCAGTAGCGATCGCCTGTAAACCAGCAACTCCTGCACCCATAACTAATACTTTAGCAGGTTTTATAGTACCTGCGGCAGTAGTTAACATTGGGAAAAACTTAGGTAAAGCAGCAGATGCCAGTAAAACAGCTTTATATCCACCAATGTTAGCTTGGGAAGATAAAGCATCCATAACTTGCGCCCTACTGGTACGAGGAATTAGTTCCATACTGAATGCAGTTACTTTCCGTTCAGCTAATCGCTTTACAATAGCAGGATTTCCTAGGGGATTGAGGAAACTAATAAAAATACTGTTCTCACGTAATTTGTCAACTTCTGATTCGTTTAGAACCCCAATTTTTAGGAGCACCTCAGTTTCATGCCACAAAGCGTTACTATCAGAAATTATCTTTGCTCCAGCTTGTTCGTAAGCTCTATCAAAAAAGAAGCATTTTTCTCCTGCACCTGCTTCTACTTGTATTTCTAGACCTTGTTTAACTAATTTGGCTATGACATCAGGAACTAAGGCCACACGAGATTCATTGACCAAAGTTTCCTTAGCTACCGCTATTCTCATAAATTCTCCCTAAAGCAGTCTTTAGACTATTTGTATTCTTATCTAAAATTATTAGGTTAATATTCTGTTACTCATTGCTATCTTTAACTTATCTTATGAATTAAAGGTGGCCAAATCAAGATATGGTAACTTTTAATACCAAAAATTTTTCCCTATCGAAACGTTTAACAAATTGCCATTAAATTGATTAAATTGGCTTATGGTGGGTTAGGTTTAATAATTTTCAGGACTTACGCAGGTAAGCTATATATAGCGTACTGTCAAAATAAAATTGTCCACACTATAATTAGTTTTTTTCGGATAGATATTACTTTTAATAATATATTCAAACAAGGTTACAAATAGATGAGACTATAGTGAAATTCGTCGAAGTTGTCGTGCGCTATATATAGTATCTTTGTGTAAGTCCAGAATTTTGCTTATAGACTTCAACGTAGAAAGTATGTTAAGATGAATGGCTTACTAAACCTATACTTAATGTTTCTTTCGCAATATCAAACCGCCCTAAAAATATAGATAGATAGAAATCCGGGTACTTAGAGAATAGGTTAGTATATGCAACTAGTATTATCAAGGAACTAAAACAAATGTTTTTGAGTCGACTTTGAATTGAGTATGCAAGGGTTAAGGCTTAAACAAAAAAGCAGTAAAAAATAAACTCAGACTATTATAGTAGTCCTATTTTATTTATGTCCAGAATATGATCACTCTTTGGAAACAAGTATAGTTCTTAATTAATACTTTTGGTATTTCTTGATCTAAGTCAAAAATAGTAGACGAAACCCTATCATAACATAGTAAAAATATAATATCTACTAATATTAATAAGTATTATGTCTGAACAAATTCCATCAGATTTTCCCTCGGGTCAAGAGCCCAAAATAGAGGACATAGAAATAGCCGGTGTAGACGCTATAACAGTAACTAACCCTAACGAGAGTCAAGCAAATGATGAAATATTAGATAAGGGAAGTTTGAATAATGAAACATTAGATGACCCAAATCTTATCATTGGTAATAATACAAATAATGAAATTGATTCCGGAGCGTCTGATGACAGTGTATTTAGTGGTCAAGGGAATGATAGTATCTTTGGAAATCTAGGTGATGATTTGCTGATTGGAGCAGAGGGAAATGACTCATTACAGGGCAACCAAGGATCTGACTCTATTTCAGGTGGGGAGGATAGTGATACTGTACGTGGAGGGAAAGGTAATGATTTGGTTAGAGGTGACGGAGGAAACGACGTAGTTTTTGGAGGAAGAAATTCTGATAATGTTTTAGGTGGTGAGGGAAATGATACTCTCTATGGTGATGGAGTAGTAGGGCAAGGCGATGACTTAGTTGATGGAGGAGACGGCAACGATCTAGTTCAGGGAAATCGTGGTAATGATACGGTGAGAGGAGGTAGTGGTAGTGATACAGTTTTCGGAGGAAAAGGGGACGACTCAGTTGATGGAGGAGACGGCAACGATCTAGTTCAGGGAAATCGTGGTAATGATACGGTGAGAGAAGGTAGTGGTAATGATACAGTTTTCGGAGGAAAAGGAGACGACTCAGTTGATGGAGGAGACGGCAACGATCTAGTTCAGGGAAATCGTGGTAATGATATGGTGAGAGGAGGTAGTGGTAGTGATACAGTTTTCGGAGGAAAAGGAAACGACTTAGTTGAAGGTGGTGAAGGTAACGATCTAGTTCAGGGAAATCGTGGTAATGATACGGTGAGAGGAGGTAGTGGTAGTGATACAGTTTTCGGAGGAAAAGGAAACGACTTAGTTGAAGGTGGTGAAGGTAACGATAGGCTTATAGGAGGTAAAGGAGCAGATACCTTCGGATTTGAGTTTTTCGACTCAGAGACATTTACTCCCGATGGCACTAAACAATTTGGCCCTGATACCCTCAACACTTTTGTTCCCGCAAATGGTGAGGTTGACACTCTCACTGACTTTACTCCAGGAGAAGACAAAATAGGACTTGATTCTAATAGCTTCGATCAGTTAATTATAACTAGTGGTGATTTCAATATCAATGAATTTACTACTCTTGCTAATTTTGGCAGTAACGCAGATGCCAATCTTGTCTACGACTCAGAACAAGGTTTAATGTACTATATTGATGAGAATGGCAATGCGATAGAGTTCATCAAATTAGATCCTAACCTAGAGATTGATCCTGATGACTTTGAAATAATATAACCTATATTCCACTTTTTGAGAATAGGTTTTAGTGCAATGGTCAATAGGCAAGAGTTTCGGAATTTATTTCTAGTTTTTGAATAATCACAACCAATTTAGGATTGCTCGAAAGTGTATTCTCAATGAGTTAAATAGGGCTTGCTGATTAATCATAGAGGAACTCCTTATAATCCACATCTTTTTAAAGGGAGAAGAATTAAAACCCATCATGAATAACCAATCTCCAGAAAAATTAAAGTTAGCTCAAAAAAAAGCATCAAGGGGATTTTTATATCAAAACCAGGGAAAATCTGAAGCAGCCATATCTTTATACCAAGAAGCATTAAGTTTAGTACCAAATCTCCCATTTGTTCACTATAATTTAGGTCTCATTTTTCACCATCAGGGAAATTTACCTACAGCTTTTACTAATTATCAGGAAAGCATAACCCTTAACCCTAATCATATTAAATCTCACTATAACTTTGCCATTGTTTTACAACAACAAGGTTTACTAGATAAAGCAATTTCTAGTTATCAAAAAGTAATTAATTTATCTCAAACTAGCAGTGAAAATATTTTAATTCAAGTTCAGGCTTATCGCCAGTGGGGCAATATTTTATTTAAGGAAGGTGAATATAAGGAAACCATAGAAATTCTTCAGCAAGCCATTACCAAAAAACCAGATGATGCCCCCCTCTATAATGATCTAGGCAAAGTATTTTTAGAACTGGGACAAGTAGAAAAAGCCATTGTGAATTATCAGAAAGCCTTGGCATTACAGCCTCAATTAATACTAGGCCGTTATAATCTTGGTAAAGCTTGTCAAAAACAAGGTTGGCATTTAGAAGCTATTGTTCATTTTCAGGAGGTAATCAAACAACAACCAGAAAATATTTCTGCTTACAGTGAGTGTGGCTTGTCTTTCTTAGAATTAGGGAAAATTGAAGCAGCAATACCCTATTTGCAAAAGGTGATTAACAATAATCCTTTTGTGGAAAGTTACTGTAAAGAAACATATTTATTGACAGAATCAGATGCCCTAAAAAAAGCTCAAATAACTTGTACTAAATTTCTCAGAACACTACAAAAATCAGATTTAGCAGCAGTCAGAAAAAATTTGACTTTAATCTACTTATATTTAGGAGATGTATTATTTGAGTACGGCGAATATTCACAAGCTGAGAACTATTACAAAAAAGCATTAAAATTTCAGCCATTTAATGTTGATTTGTATATAAAATTAGGTGATAGTTTAGTCAAGCAAAAAAGCTTTAATACTGCTATTATAGTTTATCACCTAGGGTTAGCTTTTCTACCAGATAATCACTCCATTAATGAAGCATTAGAAATAGCTTTAGCAACACGAAAGAATTCCTCACAAATTTCCAACGCAGATGGCATTAAAAGAATATTCAATCTAGAGTTAGAGGAAAAATTTTTATCCACAAATGTTGAACTATGGCATAGAGAGAATTTGCTTGAATATTTAATCCCAAGAAAATTTATGTTCGGTTTAAACAATGAACTTTTTAACATCAAGACAGCCAATTTCGGTGAAAAAAATATTCTTTTCCCCCTCAAACCTAACTCCCAAGATCCAACCCCTAAACTACCTAAAAAATTAGAGAGTAGCAATGAGAAAACTCCTGAAACTAAATGTCAAGGATTAAATTGTAAATCTTGTCTCAAACGAATCTTTAAAAAACTTCAATCAATTCATTTAGGAAACAGTATCCATACTTTTTCAACTACAGAAATAGAAGCATTTACAAATATTTCATCTGTTGACTTTCCAGAAACACCAAAATTTGTCATAGAAGTAGAAAATGGTAGAGCATGGATAGTTCCACAAAAAAATGATTGGATGGTTTGTAATGCCATTGCCATTATTAATGAAAATAATCAATTATTAGCTGAAGTCTCCCGCGAATACCCTGGTCAGTTACCAGGATGTGAAAAATACGATATTAATAACCATCAGTTTTTGACCACAGAAAAATTACCACCTCTAGAACAAATAGACGGTACAGTAGCAGTTTTATCAGGATTATCAGGAAACGTTTATTTTCATTGGATGGTAGATATATTACCTCGGATTGAAATATTAAGACGTCATAATATAAATTTTGAGAATATAGATTGGTTTTTAATTAATAGTATTCAACAGCCATTTCAAAAAGAAACTCTCCAGATTTTAGGAATTCCAGAAGAGAAAATTATAGAAAGCGATCGCTATCCTTATATCCAAGCTCAAAAATTAATAGTGCCATCTTTTGCTAGTCATTTGGGATGGTTAGAAAAATCTGCTCTAGAATTTTCTCGTCAAACATTTTTAAATAAGTCAAATATCACTTGCTTAGAAGATAGTTTAGCATCAGAAAAAATCCCAAATAATCAAGTAAATTATTCCTATCCTGAAAGGATTTATATAACTAGACATAAAGCTAGATATAGAAAAGTTATCAATGAACAAAAAGTAGTTGATTTATTAAATCAATACGGCTTTACAACCATCGAACTAGAAACTATTTCTGTTGTAGAACAAGTAAGATTATTTGCTAATGCCAAAGTCATAGTTTCTCCTCATGGCAGTGGGTTAACAAATATTATGTTTTGTAAGCCAGGAACTACCGTAATTGAATTGGTCTCTCCTAACTATATCAGACATTATTACTGGGTCATCAGCAAACAACTACAATTAAAGTATTACTACTTAGTGGGAGAACATTTTTCTGGCCGGGTTATCCGCACAATTATGTATCCTAATCCTCTCACTGAAAATATTCTCATTAGTTTGAGTAAACTCGAAAAAATACTATCCCAGGCGGGTATGATCAAAATAGATTCTCAGAAAAAACTCAACTTTCTCAGTAGAGAAAAAACTTCTGCAGAAATGATTATTTTTGGAAAAAAAGTCTATAATGCAAAAATTGATACCTCCTCGTGTCAGAAACAGGAAGGATATAATACAAATCGAACTTTAGTAAGTGATTCAATGTCATCAAAAGTTAATCTAGCAGAAGCCGCTGTTCACTTCCACAAAAAAGCTTTATTGTATATAGATCAAAATAAATTAGATGAAGCTAAAGCAGCCTGTGAACAAGCTGTAAAAAATCAACCAGAATTTGCCCCAGCTTATAAAACAATGGGTATTATTCTCCAAAAGCAAGGAGAAGTAGAAGTAGCCTTTGACTGGTATTTGCGAGCCATTAAAATTCAACCAGATTTTGCCGAAGCTTATGTTAATATTGGTACTATCTATGCCAAAAAACAACAATGGCAAGAAGCAATTAACTATTACCAAAAAGCAATTTCTCTCAAATCAGATTTAACTCCAGCTTACCGTAATATAATCAAAGCATATCGAAAATTAGGCAAGGTTGCCGAGGCAGCAAATTATCAATATAAAGTCTACTTTTTAGAACCTGAAAAAATCACAGAACCCGAATGCATAAACTTAGGAAATACTTTGCTACAGCACAAGCAATTCACAGAAGCTATATCTTGTTATCGTAGTGTCCTTAAGTTAAATCCTAATTCTGCAGTAGGATATCAAAATCTTGCAGCAGCATTATCACAAACTGGAGATTTTGAAGAGTCAAATATTTGTTACCGAAAAGCAATTCAATTAGGCATAACAAACTCATTAAATGTTAATCAGAATTCAGAACAAAAGTCACCTAATTTATCTCCAGTAAATTCAGTAATTTCCACAGATTTAGATGGAATAAATCCTCATCAAAAGGAACATAAAAATCAAGAAACATCCCCAGAAAACAATAACAATAAATTAATCAATCTAACTGTCAATCAAGATGCTGTAGAAGCGTATAAACGATTAGGCAAAACACTGCAAAACCAAAACAAACCAGTAGAAGCTTGGCAGTGGTATACGAAAGCTATATCGATAACATCAAAAGACCCAGAAATTTATCGAGATTTAGGTAGTTTGTATGGACAACAGCAACAATGGCAAGAAGCAATAAAATGTTATCAAAAAGCCTTGAAAATTAATCCAAATATGGCAGATGTTTATCATTATTTAGCAACAGCATTAACCAATCTTGGTAACCATGCGAAAGCATCTGAATTTTGGCAGCGAGCTTATTCTCTAAAACCAG
>JAKQYG010000118.1 GCA_023356515.1 Trichodesmium sp. MAG_R04
ATCCCAATGATACAGACTCATATAAAACTAGAAAAGGCAAAGTAGGTGAATTTATAAAATATCTTACTGAAACAGAAATTGCTAATATTAACAACAAAATCAACAAAACTTTATCAGATTTTTATGGATACAAACCGTAAGCAAATCAATCAAAATAAAAGTTAGCTTTTGTACATTTAAACGACAAATTGATTGTATGCCTTCCTTGGGAAAAACCCCTCTAAATTCTCGATTCTAGCTTACTAGTACCCATTTTAAATGACTATTAAGTTGTATACTATAAGTTAGAAAATTTAATTTTACCATTTTTTAGCCTTTTTTAAATACCAATATAGCAATCCTAAATAGCGCTGGCCGATTAAGTCTTAAAGTTTTGAAAAATAAAGGTTTCAGCATTTTGATTTACGAAAAAAGTGTCTAGTTTTCGATCCTGAGAGCTCAAAAGTTAGTATTTTGGGCTGACGACTGCAGAAAAATCAAGGGACAATTCTTCCAATTACCCCTCCAAGGTCGGGGTTAGGGGTGGGTAAATTCCCTTTTCCTCCCTAGGGACGTTGCATGGAACGTCCCTACCTATTCTTTAAAAAGACTTTTTCAGTAAGCCCTAAATAGGTTAGGTTGTAACAATTCAAAACTAGAAATAAACTCCGAAAGTCTTACCCATTAACTATTGCCTCCAAACCTATTCTCAAAAAGTGGCAAGATTTTTGACATTAATAAAATAGGATTGCTATAGCAATAAAAAACTACAAAAGCTCATCCTGATATGTTTAGTATAGAAAATGGGAAGACTAAGTAGATAAGCGTTAAAATTTGTCCCTATGTAACAAAATATAAATTTAGCTCAAATCAACTAAATATAAATTTAGCTCAAATCAACTGTAAGTCGGAGTTGGGAGTTGGTTTACAAGACTTAATATAGTAGTGCAGCTTTTTTTTGTGCATGCCTACTTAACTATAAATTGTTATATTTGAAGTATTAGTCTTCAATAGTCAATCTCAACCACAAAAAGTTAGTATTTTCGACAATGGCAAAGAAAATAGCTCAATGTTAAAATAGAATAAATGAAAAAGTTAAAGTTTAGCTGTTGGAATTATTAAATTTATAGTAAGGCAATTAAAGGGAGCTAATTTTTTAGACAAAGTAAAAGTTAAAAGTTGTTTTTGCCACGAGGATTTTGAGAAAATTTTCCCAAACATTTCAGCTTAAAAAGCGGGATTAACAAGCCAATTATTTTGATAAAAACTACAGCTAAATATAATAGCCCTTGACTAAGTAGGTATCTATGTCAAAACCTAAGGTAAATAGACGAATTCATAATAATCTACATCGAATATTCAAGCCCATAGAAAAATTTGTCAGAATTACTGCTAACAAGTTGATTCGCTTGTTCATAAATCCTATGATCAGGCAACGTTCTCATCCTCACTTAACAAAATCAGGGTACGTATTACCGACAGTTACTATGGTGATGTTAATGGTGGTATTACTGACCTTTGCAATGATGTTTCGCTCTTTTCAGCGCACCGAACAAGCACTATATTTGCGGACTAATGAAGCAGCATTAGCTTCTGGAGCTGGGCCTGGTATAGAGAGGGCACTGGCCAAGGTGAGAGAGGTAGAAGGATCGGCAGATCAAACTATGACAGAAGCAGAGCTTAACACAGAATTGATTAAAGATAAGTATACTTTGCCTGGGGAGACACGGCTCACCATAGCCTATGACATCCCAGAGGTGAAAAATTCTAATGTAACTGAAATATACGATCAGAAAACCATAGACACTGCCTGGAAATTTCCAGTTGATACTGATGGTAATGGTGTATACGACAGTTTCGATGTATATGGCATCTTTCTGCGGAGTCCAAAATTAAGTCAAAATGAACTCGTATTTGAACGCTCAAGAACTCCTCTAGATGCGGTAGCGCCACCAATACCAGCAGTTGCTAGTCTGAAACCAGGTTGTGAAAGGCTTGGTGTTAGCCGCGCTACTGTGGGAGCAACTGACTGGTATAAAGTAGGGGCGACTCTTAAGAAGAGTATATTTGTCTATAGTGTTGTTGTACCTATTGGTCAAGATGAAGTTCCTAGTGAAAATAATTATGAATTCAAGAGGGAACAAGCAGGTCTAGTTGCTTTAGAGTTGCAACAAGATCAGGAGCGGGTACCCTTGAGTAATAATACTGTGGTATACGAAGATGATTTACAGATTACGCCGGGAAGTAGCAATGGTATAAAACTGAATGGAAGAATATTCACAAATTCTAATTTGCTCACAGCTAAAAGGCAAAATGGGGGGTCAGTAGAATATTATTTGGTTTCTAGTCCTAACTCTTGTTTCTACGAGATGGAAAATAACAAGATTGTGGTGGGTGGTAACGTAGGTATTGGACCACCAGACAGCAGCAGCGATATGCAAGATGTTATAGTGGATCTATTTGATATAAATAGCACAAATGACAATAATATAACAAAATTGACAATGGGTTCAGCAAATAAGCCCGTAACTAATACTCCTAATGAAATTACCTATGATGAAAGGCGATATGAAGAACGTCTTCAATCTCTGCTTGACAATACAAATACTGGTGATGAACCTCAAGAGGTAAAAGATAAAATAGATCTGGGTAAGGATCGTAAAGTAGCCTTGTACGAATACTTCAAAGCAAGAACTAGAAGGGTTCCTTCTGCAGAAGCATCAGGTAACGATGACATCAGTCCACAAGGTAAAGAAGACAACCCAGCAACTTTAGGAGGTCCACTAAGGCCACCACAGGATGTAATAGATATAGACAACAATGGATTAACTTTAAAGATCAGTGGCGAGAACGCTCTGCCAGCAGCTACCGAACCAGATTTACTAGAGGAAAGAGGAATTGAGAAGCAGATAGGCGATCGCGTAGTAATAGGAAATGGTTTACCTGCGAAGTGGTACAAAGAGGTTCAAGGTCGCTTTGCAACATTTAATGATGAACAAGATATGAGTGATGTGGAATGGGATGAGTATAGGGAAGATGAAGAAGACCAAGATTTTCGTTATCGTCAGACTCGAATACAGCCTATCGGTGACCTCGATCCTGTACGGAATGGTTTCTGGGAATTAGCGGCAGCAGAACAACCAGAATTTTTGTTTTCTGGGAGAGGGGGTTTGCGTGTAATCACTGGTGCTGGAGTGTATGAGCGGAAAAATTCTTTCTTACCTCCTCCGCCAGATTTGAATGATCTTACTGTATTTACTCCAAGTGATCCAGGGACTAATCCACCTGATTACGACGATCCTGGTACTTCTAATATAAATGAACAGTTTCGTATAGTTTGGCCCGACAGTATGCCGATGTCACCTTTGGGAATACTGGATCCAACAAATAGTGATAGATATTTAGTAAAAGGATATGACAATTCAGGAGGAACAGAATGGGGTTCAACAAGTGGAAGTGGATTAGAGAGTATAATTGCTCTAAGAGGCGATAAGGAAACTGCAGCTACTCCTACCGTTGATTCTAGTACTTATAAATACATGAAAGGCGACCTAAAAATGCGGGCGACCGCAGTGTATATGTATAACAAGAATGCATATGATGCCGCAAATCCGGGAACCTATCAAAAACCTGTAGCTTGCGTTAGTAGCTATTATGATCCAACTGATGCAATTACAGCACGAAATCAAAAAGACTTACCTTGGGCTGCAGATTCAAAGGGTAAATCCAATAACGGCATTGTTTATGGACCACCAACTACAACTGCAGCTGCCCTAACTGTTCCTGATTTAGATAAAACTACAGGTTTATATCCCGCAGATGAATACGGGGATTATAATACTCTCGAACAAAGAGTTGCCTATCAAGCTAATTTAGTTTTCCCAAGCGGACGTTTTGCGAATCCAACACTCAGATATGCTTTAGAAGACATAACAAATAGTAAAGACTTAACCCTTTCCAAACAATCTGCCATCGACTCCACTATTTGCGCTTTGCAAATTTTAGATGGAACTATTACACCTAGTGATACCTTGATTCCTCATGGAGCAATACGAGAAGTAGCATTTCTTGATGGTAGGCAAATTAGAGCGAACGAGGGTGGTGACAAGACTCAAGAATATGACTTGTTCGTAGAAGACCGCCAACCTTTGGAAATTCGGGTAACTCAACTAGACCTCGACCTAATGCGAAAACAAAGCATTGGTAACATGTCAATCCAGAATCCGCCTGATAGTCCAAAACCAGAATTTTTATTACCCAATAGTGGAGTTATTTATGCAACTCGCGATGACGCATTGCCTGATGTTAGTGCTCGTCCGGATTCGGAATATCTACCTATTGACGATGAGAATAATCAAAACTTAACTGCTAGTGCAATTGATTTTAAGTTAGATTCTACTCGCCGTCCCAATGGTATTATGTTGGTTAATGGTAGTGTTCTTGCTCGTGAAAATAACAACAATGATTATAATGGTAAGGAGGCTGAGAGGGGAATTATTTTAGCGAGTAATGTGCCAGTATATGTGCAAGCTGATGACACAGGTTTTAATCTGCACCAACAAAGTACTAATAGTAGTAAGGCATTGGAAGAATTTACCGACTTTTTAGATGATGATTGGAGCAATTTTTATAACCGCGATACCCTGGAAGCTCAATTTGCCTGTCGGAAGAACGATCCAAGGTTTCAAGGTCGTAATAATCTTGCAGACTGCAATCCAGGTGATTTATGGCGCCCAGCAACAGTTATTTCTGATGCGGTGACTTTGCTTTCCCACAACTTCCGTCCGGGATTCCGGGTAGAGGCGGATTATGATTTGCGGAATAATGCAAATATTGCCAACGATAATAATTTAGGGGGTAAAGGATTTGATTTTGATAATGATAATTCTACTGATATTTCCCTTGATGAGACTAAATTTAAATTAGACCTAAATGGTAATGGTGACTACAATGATACTGCTGTGAAAGAGTCTGAGATAACTGCCGCTGCAGCACATAAACTAAAACGCTTGAAAAATGGTTTCTATGACAACAACTTTGTCACAAGTTTCAAGTGGTTTTCTACACTAAGTAAGAATCGAGGTTATCCCACTGATTTTGATAACTTCTATGACGATAGTAATAATAGTCTTGATATTGACGGAGGTACCTTCAAAGATACTACAAATACTGAAATACAATATTTTTCAGGTAGTGATGCTAACAGTGAATATAGTTCATATTTCAGTAACTTTATTACTCCGGTGCAGCGACGGGCAGCATTTCCAGTCTACTTGATGGAAGTTTGTCTGAAATTGCCTGTGTCTGAGTGTCTGCCGGATGATTGGTTTATCGGGTTTGATAGTGCAACAGATCCAATAAAGTTAATTAGAAATAATCCAACATCACAGACGTATGATCGTGATAATAAACACATAGCAGGTACAACAAAACAACCCGCTACAACGAAAAACATCGTTCCTAGCTGGAACAGAAATGAGGCTAGAACTTATCCCCGTCGTGTGGCATTCGAGCGTAGTTCTGAGAATGAGCTGGTATTAGATAGTAAAAATCCCAAACCTTTGGGACTTTTCAGTAAGAGTAAGATTCAAGCAGGAGGTATTCCAACAGAAACATCCGATCAATCTTTGTGGTTTAGAACGGGTACAGTAGGAAGCCCTCGTTACGATGGAAGTAGTCCCCTATATATTGCTAATGCAGAATTAGGAGGAGGAATATTAGGTGGTTCACTAGCTCCTTCAACAGACCAACCATTATTAGTGCCCGTATTGCAGTTCCAGACTCCAACAGGTACACCAGCAGCAGCCCTTGATGTTAAAGGCAAAGCTGCTGAAAAAGGTTGGCTACAAAAAGCTGAAAAATCTACCTTTAATCTCATTATTGCTAGTGGAGATGCACCACCGCGCTCTAGCCCACCTGAGCCAAATGGTGGTTTACCAAACTTTAGCCGTTATATAGAAAACTGGGATGGTTTAGATTCTGAAATCTCAGGTTCATTTATTGAGTTTAAGCGTAGTTCCTATGCTACAGGGCCATTTACTCATATAGTCCGTGACAATAATTTTGAGAACTTAAGTCGATTTCAATACAACATCCCAACTCCTACACCGTACAGAAATGATAATGGTGGAGGAAAACAACCACACTATATGGCTCCTAATCGGGTTTATGGATTTGATGTGGCTCTGTTGTATCAGTTGCCTGACTTGTTCTCTGCCACATTTACTCAACCAGCAACTAGCGAACCAAGTAGATACTTCCGAGAAGTAGACAAAGATAACCTCTGGGTGAAAAGTTTACTTTGCGCAGCTCAGGAAGGAGGAGATTATGGGTCTGCAGATGCATTATACGGTAGTGGTAAAGGGTACGCTTTGCCAGAATCTCAGCGACCTGATACTTGCCCGGTTGAGTAGGATGAAGATTAATAATTAAAGGGAATTATGAAATCAAGAGAAAGTATGGTAAAAAATTTGATGCACCAATAACCATTTTGTTTTCATGCTTGAGGGAGGCCATCAGATTATCAATACCTCAAAAATTAGGTAGACAGACAAGTAAAACTAATTAATCACATTTTCTCAATTGAACTGAATCAGGACTTACGCAAAATATCAATAGGGAATACGCCAACTCATAGATAATACCCTATCTGTAGAGGGCAAATGCCAGAAAGCACCTAACAGATATGGCGGTTTGCGGATAAGTCCTGATCAATTCATATAACATATGTAGGGGTGTTGCATATTCGGGGCCAAACTACCGTTCACCCTACTAGATAGGGTGGTTCTGCGTAAGTCCTGTGAATACTCAAAGCAATTAAGCCAACAGAATATTATCTATCTTTGGAGGTAATTATTATGATTTATCGAAAATTACACAAACTTATATGTCAATCAACTCAAGCTGGCTATACATTGGTAGAGTCTATGGTAGGTATGGTATTAGTTGGGATTTTAGCTACTTCTATTTTGCCAATCTTTGGATTTTCGATAGCCTCTCGCGTTCAGGCGCGACGAACTGAATTAGCTGGAATGGCTGCTAGGACATACATAGATGGTGTTCGGTCAGACGTGATAGATCATCCTGATTTTTATACTACAAATCCTAATTCAGTGAGTGAAATAGTTGTTGGGGAGCTAGAGTGCGATGAAAGTAATAATTACTGTACTAAACCTACTCTGACTAATCAAGGAGCATTGTTCTGTATTAATAATGATGATCAGCCAGGATGTCAAGATAGTAGTGTTTTAGATATGGTGCTTCACGTAGGTAGTTTTAATCCTTTGCCTGAATTTTATAAAGATTCAGAAGGAAAACTTCTGCCTTCGGGAGAAGCTAACTACGATATAGGTTATAACTTAGATGTTAGAGTTTATCGGGCTGATGCTTTCAGTGAAAGTGGTAAATTACTTAGGTCAAATGCAACAGACCAGAAAACTGCAAGGGTGAGTGGTTTAGCAAAGAAAAAAGCACCATTGCTAGAAATATCTACAGAAATAACTACAGGAGACACTAACTACTTTGAGTTAAAGAATCTCTTGGAAAACTAGAGGACTTACCCATGAACGCTATTGGGAGGGTGTATTAGCGCTAGCGTAACGGACCAAGGCTCTATATATGGTACCTTTGCGTAAGTCCTGAATTAAAATAATTTTTAGCTTTTAAATAGCTTGAATCAGCACTTTATATAGATTAATCTTTAAAAGATTACTAGGAGAAAGATTATGCTCACAATACTTAAAAATATACTTAAAAATCAGCAAATTAAACGGTTAAAGTCAAATTTCAGTATAACTGGATTCACAATGATTGAACTGTTAGTAAGTATGATAGTTGCTTCTTTAATTATTACTCCTTTACTATCCTTGGTAGTCAATATTTCGGAAACAGATACAGAGGAACAAAGGAAAACAATTACAGAACAGGAATTACAGTCAGCAGTCAGCTTTATTGCTGATGACTTAAGGCAAGCTGTTTATATTTACGGTCAAAATGGTGTTGATACTATTGGCCCTAAAATCAGCAATACTGGTACTGCGGTATTAGTATTCTGGAAACAACAATTAATCGAGAATATTGTTCCAGTTAATACTCCAAATGCTGATGTGGTAAAAGACCATTGCGATAGTAAGCCATGTGATCATGCTCAGGTTTACTCGATAGTTGCCTATTATTTGATTCCGGGTAATACAGGTTCCTCTGCCTGGTCTAATGCTGCAAGGATAGGCAGAATTGAAATTAGAGATGGAGTCCGTAACCCTGCTAACTATTATGATTATTTAGATGAAAATGGTGATAAAATGGCAAAAGCCAAGCGAGACAGTGGTTTTAGAATGTTTGATGGAATGAACCCTAATGTAGCGGGGACTTTTGAGCAAAAAATGGAAGATTGGAAACCTGATGGCGAAATCACAAAAAATGTAGAGGTGTTAGTTGACTATATAGATCATACTTCGGCTACTGAGTATGTTGAGAAAACTCCAGAAACTGATGCAGTACCAGATGATGCTTTTTGTCAAAAAATTCTTAATCCAAATCCAAATAGTCTTGAGCGTAATGCTCGGCTGGTAGGAAACCCTACTACTCATCGTGGTTTCTATGCTTGCGTTGACTCATCGGAGAGTCTTGCACAACTGTTTATTGCTGGAAATGGTCTAGCAAGAATTGATGATGGAGCAACATATGATGACAAGCAAGCAAATCTATTTCCTACAGTGAGTGTTAAAGTTAAAGGTAAAGGTGTTCTCAGTGGTATGTAGTAGATCAAATTTTATGGTAATTATATTTAAGGAGGGTAGTCATGAACAATCTAGTTTTATTTAAGCTGATTAAACAATTATTTTTATGGGAAATAGAAGTAAATCAAAAATTACTGCACTTATCAAAATTTCCTACTACTAAAACTAAATTCTTAACACAGGCTCAGAAAGATTCTGGGTTTACCATTTTAGAGTTGATAACGACAGTTTTGATAATTGGGATATTATCAGCGATCGCTGCTCCTGCTTGGAATGGTTTTATCAACAACCAACGTACCCGTACAGTAAATGATGCTGTGCTTCGAGCGTTGAGGTCGGCACAGAGTGATGCTAAGTTGAAAAAGAAAGAAATAAAAGTTACTTTTAAATACGACGAAGATCCACCAGTAGATCCACCAGTAGTCAGCATTAATAATATAGATCAGACGTTAAATGCCAATGGTGAAATTAAAGCAAAAATGGTTAAGTTAGCTACAGGCAAATGCGCTAATGATGATTGTAGTAATGGTTTTACTACTGATACAAAGACAAATATTACTTTTGATTATCGGGGTGTTATGGAAAATGATGACAGCCTTCCTTTTGCAATAACAACAGCTATAGCAGAGGGAACAGGTGCAAAAAGGTGTGTCATAGTTCAAACTATTCTTGGTAATATGAGAACTGCTGAAGGTGATCAGTGTCCACAACCTGATAATGATGATTGGTAGAAAACTAGATGCTGCTGCTACTTTGGCAGTAGTCTTATACTAGCCGACAATTCCGTATTTTGTCTGGGTAAGCCCACCCGCGACATATATATTTCTTCTTGTGAACTAAAAAGCAAGAAGGACATAACCTGTGGAAAAAATCAACTAGAAAGTTCCCTGCTTATGGGCGAGGCTTTAAACCCAATTTTTCGATAATCTGATCAAGACTTGCGACATATAGTTATTTTAATTTAGATTGAGACAAGTATTTCTTGCCATAACTCGCGTTTCAGCAGAAAAAGTTTTCCATTCTTATTTGAAATGACTATATATGAAATTATACACCATTTGTAAGGGTTAATAGCTGTTTGGCTCCCCAATATGAACACCCCTATCATATATGGTGGCGCCTGTGTAATATTATGTCCGTTTGAACACTTAGACTTTGGAGGATTTTGGCACTTATG
>JAKQYG010000119.1 GCA_023356515.1 Trichodesmium sp. MAG_R04
TAGTGCAGGAGCAAAAAACAGTAGTGCACAACACCGAAGATATTGGTCGTAGCAAGGGAGGATTGAGTACCAAGATACATGGGGTAGTAGATGCTCTGGGTAATCCCACTAATTTTTTTTAACTCCAGCTCAAGCCTCTAACTTGGAGGGGGCAGATGTTTTATTACCGATGGTGGAAGCAGAAGCGCTATTAGGGGATAAAGCTTATGATGCTCAGGAGCGGGTAATTGGGCCCTTAACCCACAGAGACATAGAAGTAGTGATTCCTCCGAAAAAAAAAACCGAAAAGAACAGCGTAATTATGATCAGAGGCTTGTACAAAGAACGTCATCTGATCGAAAATTTCTTTGCCAAACTCAAACAGTATGGAGCGATCGCGCCCTAGATATGATAAACGTTCGGTTAACTTCCTGGGAGGGATTTATTTGGTAGCCTCAGTAATTTTATTAGCATAGCGATCGCCATCGACCTACAGCATATAATACCCATTTTGTCAATCTCTGTAATTGATGACACGCCCTAGTTATCCTAGCTCACTATTCTCAAAAACCTGATATTCAAAATATTGCTGACTATGTTGGTGACCCCAATTTATTTATTGAGTGGTAGCTAAAATATTTCCCACTTCCACTACTCCATTATTGTCAACAGTTGCTAATACTCCTGTGTAAAGGTGACCATATTTTTGTTTCAACACCGACAATAATGGAACGTCTCGAACGCCTGTTTTTGGTTCAACCTCAATATTCATACACCGTCCAATTTTAGCAGTTACAGTAATTTGAGCCTCACCCAAATATAGCTTTTTCCCGACCCAGTCAAATTCTGACCAGGCCTCTATTCCTGCCACAACTATATTAGGACGAAACCTCCGCACATCTAAAATTTTGCCAGTCTTTTCTCCCAAGTCATCCATTGTTGCTTGACTAATAATAGAAATATGCACGGGTTCCCGGTCAGGATAACGACTGGTTTTCCCATTCCCTACTAACTGCAGAGGTGCTTTTTGAGGATGCCGCGCTCCTTTGTTTGGTTCTAGAGTCCTCAAATAATCTGTAAAAAAATTACTAAGGCGATCGCGCCCTTTAGATAAACTTGTATTTTCCCTTATCAACTCAACCCCTTGCCGCTCTACAGCCAAAAACTCTGTTTCTGGGTCAAAATTACAATCTAAAGCAGCTAAACCAGGCCAGTCGTTCTGCACAGCAAAATGCTTTTTACTCATCCAAGGGACAATTCCGGGTAGGTTATTATTGTTAGAGTCTATAAACATCAGAGCAAATGCGCGATCGCCTCTAACGCCATGACCTGCAGTCAGGGAAAAATGCTGAAAAGCTTGAGGAGTTAACCCTTTAACTGGATGAATAAATAACTGTTTGACTGTTGCTAATTTCATGTTGCTATTATCATTATATAATCAGGACTTACGTATTGCTTCTATATGTGGTGTGTTTTTGATAATTCTTTCCGATATTTACACTACAATTAGTGTCTTTGCGTAAGTCCTGATAATCTCCCTTTACTGCTCTTACGAGATAGGGGAAGATTACCTTTAGTATTAAAACATTAATATAGTTTAAGTCAATGAAATTGATATAACATTAAAAAAATTGAATTATCATTCTAAATATTATTTACATAAAGAGTGGAAACTAACTAAGCTAGGATTGTTAATTTTTCCTTTATTACCAACTTTTGGTATATTAACTCTAATTTTTGCAGTTATTAGCACTTTTGTACAAAAATGGCGTAGCATTATTAGTAGTTCCCATAATATAGCTTTAGCTTGTCTAGGTCTCTGGTTAGCAATCACTTCTTTTTGGGCTTGGAGTCCCCAAGAAGCCTGGTTAGGATTAGGCAATTTATTACCTTTTTTTGCAACGTTTGCTGCTTTAAGTACCTTAATTAACACTCCATCCCAACTGCGACAACTTTCTTGGATAATGGTAATTTCGTCAGTACCTATAATAATTTTAGGTTTCGGGCAATTATTCTTCGGTTGGTCTGGCCTTGTAGATTTACAGATTATTTTGGGTTGGATATTGGCACCACAGGGTAACCCTCCCGGGCGCATGGCTTCAGTATTCATGTATGCTAATATTTTAGCAATTTATCTAACTGTTGTATTTATTTTAGGGTTGGGGTTATGGATTGAAAAATGGAAACATTTATTCGATAATAGGAAAAAGTTCTACAACTATATGTTCTTGATAGAAGACAAGCGATCGCTATTGGAACTTCTCGTAAATAAGGAAAATCACCCAATGCCGGACAGGGAAATACCATGCAAGTCTGGTGAAAAATTTGTTTTTTTAACAGTTGTTATGATTGCTAATATTTTTGCTTTAATCTTAACACATTCACGCAATGCTTGGGGATTAGTTGTGTTTGGTGTTCTGGCTTATACTATTTATCTAGGTTGGCACTGGTTGGTAGCATTGGTTATGGCGGCAGTCGCAACCGTCTTTGGAGCGGCTTTTGCTCCTACACCTTTGAATCAATGGTTACAAATAATAGTTCCTGAATATTTTTGGGCGCGCTTCACAGATCAGAATTTTGACCGACCTGTAGCTATTTTACGAAGCACTCAATGGCAATTTGCTTGGGAGTTGAGCAAGCAAAAAGCTTGGAAAGGTTGGGGTTTACGAAATTTTACCCCTTTGTATGAAGTACAGATGCAAACATGGGTTGGTCATCCTCATAATTTGTTCTTGATGCTAACGGCAGAAACTGGAATTCCTGCTACTTTGTTTTTGTTTGGTTGGGTAGGTTGGATATTGGGGAAGGCAGTATTGTTATTAATTAATTGGCCTTCTATTGATTCTAGAAAAGACCGTTTAATTGTTTTTAGTTATTTGGTTGCTTTTGTTGCCTGTACTGTATTTAATATGTTTGATGTGAGTTTATTTGATTTACGAGCTAATACTATTGGATGGTTGCTTTTAGCTGCAATTTCTGCAATTCAAAAGTTTAAAGTTAGCCACCCAGCGCTTTAATTCTCCTTGGAGACTAATTCCTCCTTCCGATATAACTTATTGAGTGTAGAGTTTCTTGTTCCATTTGACTGTTGACTTATTTTATACTGTTTGTCTTGTACTACATATATACTTCAAAATGTGGGCTCTACACTAAATCAACAACGATATTAAAGTCCACACCTCTAACCATGGAGAGTATAATTTGAGCAAAAAATCCGTAAGTCTTACAGAGTTAATAATACAGCTTTAATTTTCGATTGGTTATCTTTTTGAAATGTAAAGAAATATTACAATAATAGAGTTAGAGCGGTTTGACGGCTTGACATTCTCAAAAATAGCCGTTAATATCAAAAATATATACCCGGGTAAACAAGTTGACTGTTATATGCAAGATAAGCAAAAAGTTACACTATATATTCAACCAGAACTGCATCGCAAGCTCAAAATAAGAGCTGCAGTTGACTCGGAACCAATGTCATCAATAGCGCAAAGGGCTATCCTTTTCTATCTAGAAAACCCAGAAGTAATTGATGATCTGAATTCAAGATATGGAAAGAACCACCGGGTATACAGTTGTCCACATTGTACAAGTTCAGTTGTAATCAGAGAGGGAGAACTGGTATCCATTAAAAATCAGCCCAATGTATTAGCAGACCAAAATATCCCCGTTAAACAAACCCCAGAGTTAGAAAAGTCTGAGGCTCATCCGGAAGAACAAGAGTTAGTTCCCTGCTAACATGTAGCTAAAAACTACATCTGAATGGCTAAATTTAAAGAGATAACAATAAAACTCTTATAAATTCATAACAAGCAGGGGCAAAAACAAAGAAAATATCTGTTTAACCACTGTAAACTTTTACCGTCTCTATCTAGATCGAGGACTATGAAAGAAGAACTTAACATTCTAATCGAAGCTGAATATCCTTTGATCTACCTTGTAACCTCCGAGGAAGAGCGGTCAGAGCAAGCAATTTCAGCATTAGCTCAAACGAAGCCACAGCACAAACTATTTGTTTGGAGTGTGACTCATGGTATTACAGAGTACGGTAAGAGCAGAAATGTGACTCAGCATAATACAGTTTCCCCAGAAGCAGCTATAGAGTGGGTAATTAGGCAGCGAGATCCTAACACTGGTTCTGGAATATATATATTCAAGGATTTACATCCTTTTATCGATTCACCACCAGTTACTAGGTGGTTAAGAGATGCTATAGCTAGTTTTAAAGGCACAAACAAGACAATTATATTAATGTCTCCTGTGCAGAATGTGCCCATAGAATTAGAAAAGGAAGTAGTAGTCCTTGACTTTCCACTACCAGATATGAAGGAATTAAATCAAGTTCTGTCACGACAGTTAGAGTGTACTAAAAACCGTCGTATTTCCACAGACACAAGAGAAAAACTCCTGAAAGCAGCTTTGGGTTTGACAAAAGATGAGGCCAAGAAGGTATATCGTAAAGCTCAAGTAACGGCTGGACGACTAACTGAAAAGGAAGTCAACATTGTACTTTCTGAGAAAAAACAGCTCATTAGGCGCAATGGCATCCTAGAGTACATAGAGGAGGACGAAACTATAAACGCTGTAGGTGGCCTAGAAGAACTCAAACATTGGTTAAGGCAACGTTCCAATGCCTTCACAGAGCGTGCCCGAGAATATGGGCTACCTCAACCAAAAGGAATGTTAATTTTAGGAATACCTGGATGTGGTAAGTCTTTGATAGCAAAAACTACATCTCGTCTATGGAGTCTACCTCTGTTACGGTTAGATATGGGACGGGTATACGATGGTTCAATGGTTGGACGCTCAGAGGCTAATTTGCGAAATGCTCTTAGAACAGCCGAATCAATTTCACCTGCTATTCTATTTATAGATGAGCTGGATAAAGCCTTTGCAGGTAGTACAGGTTCAGCTGACTCTGATGGAGGCACCTCTAGCCGGATATTTGGTTCATTCCTCACTTGGATGCAGGAAAAAATTTCTCCAGTGTTTGTGATGGCAACTGCCAACCGGGTGGAACGTCTGCCAGGAGAGTTTTTGAGAAAAGGTAGGTTTGATGAAATTTTCTTTGTAGATTTACCAAACAAAGAAGAACGCCAAGATATTTTCAAAATTCACCTAATAAAAAGACGTCGAGATATTGAGCGTTTCGATCTCGAACAACTATCTAATATATCCGATGGCTTTTCAGGTGCAGAAGTAGAGCAAGCTATAATCGCTGCTATGTATGAAGCATTTGCTCAAGATAGAGAATTTACACAGCTAGATATTATTGCCGCAATTAAATCTACACTACCGTTATCGAAGACCATGACAGAGCAGGTTACTGCTCTAAGAGATTGGGCTAGACAACGTGCGCGGCCTGCTGCGTCTTCAGTCGCCGAATATCAAAGACTGGAGTTTTAAAAGCTTTCTCCTGGTCTAAACAGGAGTAAAGGCTAGTCAACTAGACAAAGTTGCTAGCAGTTCCTAAAAAACCACGTTGATTATGAGTTGTGGTATTGTTACATAAAACACCGTTGTTGTTTCTGTTTTGATTTTAAATTTAAATTTTAGGAGGAAATCCAAATGTCTCACTTTAGCACACTGCGCACTAAAATTACTGACGCTGAAATCTTAATAGCTTCCCTACGTGATTTGGGAGTTACAGTAAGGACTAATGCTGATATTCGTGGCTACAATGGCCAACATGTACGTTCCGATATCGTTGCTGTTCTTGAAGGTGAATATGATTTAGGCTGGTCTCGTAACAGCGATGGTTCCTTTGACTTGATAGCTGATTTATGGGGTGTTGCTAAGAAGCACAATCAAACTGAGTTGATTAATTCCATTAATCAGAAGTATGCCGTTAATAAAACTTTAGCTACTGTTAAACAACGTGGCCTACAAAACGCAAATGTTAAATTGGTAGTCCAGAAGTAATTTACTTGCGCGTTCCCAAGTTTGCGGGTTAACCAAAATCGGGTTAGCCCGTTTTTTTATCTATTTTGACTGGCCTAGACTACATAACCGACATTCCGCAGATATTCATATATCTTTGTGTATGTTTACATTTTCAAATAGACTTATAGGGAAAACCTTTATTCTAGAACTTAATATCAATAACTAATTTTCTCATAAAACCTGCATTCCTCACCATAAATATACTACAAGGGTATTTTTAAGGAAGAAGGTGGATTACATCCTCCATTATTACTAATAGTTATTAATAGTTTGTGTAATATGTATTTTGACTTACAAGCTTTATAGTTATTATCAGGCATGGCTTTCAATCACTGATTTTTTATAACAGTAAAAATAGATGCCCATAGCTATAAGGCTTTCAGGAAGAGCATTCGGGGCGATAGATTAATAAAACTTATCAATTTAATTTTAAGAAGTGCGGAATGTGGGATAAGCTATATAGTGCTATGGGAAAGTCAACAATCAAAACTTCCTTACCCCCCTAAAATTTCGCGCTAGGATTCTAAAGGCTTTTCATAATTAGCTATTTTTTTATAAAATTAGACATTTTCAGAGAAAAAAAAGGTAAAACTACCTTAAACTAAGAAATTAGGTGATCGCCTAATGTGATAATTGAAATGCCCTGATCTTTTACCTCCTTTTTCAGAGGAGCTCAAGATCGGCAATTGCTTTCCTAACTATAGGTTAAAGAAAGTATTAATAATAACAAGATACCATAAAAAGTGCTGATTTTTATGCAAACAGAAGCTTTCAGTGAGCTTTTTCCTTTATTCAAGGGAGCTAACCCAGAAACTTTGGAATGGCTCTTATCCGTTGCAGTAAAACATGAGTATCCCTCAGACAGATTAGTCTTAATGGAAGATGCTTGGGGTAATGCTGTCTACTTTGTGGTATCGGGCTGGGTCAAAGTCAGACGTAGATTGTCCCCTCAGAACTCAGTTGCATTGGCTATTCTGGGCAGAGGAGATTTTTTTGGTGAGATGGCTATTCTAGATGAATCAGCCCGCTCCAATGATGTTGTGGCCCTATCTCCAGTTCGTTTGATTAGTATTTCAGCTCAAAGATTTATTCAAACTCTCTTCAAAGATCCCCAGTTACATCACCGAATGCTTCAACTGATGGTTAAGCGTCTTAGACAGACAAACGTTCGTTATCAACTACGTCATAGACCTCCAGCAGTAAAACTTGCTAATACATTAATAGAATTAGCTGAAAACTACGGTCAGACTACAGAAAAAAAGTGTGAAATATTTAATATTCCTGGCCAAGATTTAGCAGATGTAACAGATATCACAATTGAGCAAACTAACAAAATTATGGAAAAATTACATAGTAAAGGCTGGATTAGTAGACACCCGGAAGATCAGTTAATTAAATTACTTAATCTTAAAAACCTAAGGCATTTAGCCAATCAGTAAACTAGTTAGCTGATTAATATGGTCAGGACTTACGCAAAGACACTAATTGTAGTGTAAATATCGGAAATAATTATCAAAAACACACCACATATAGAAGCAATACGTAAGTCCTGATGGTAAAATTAACCAGGTTGACTCCACCCCGGCCTAAAAGCACGAGGATTCCTGCCGAGCCGTAGCTCCTCGGCGGGTTTACATTTAACGGGCTGCCGCTACTTTGGCAGTAGTCTTACACTTGTTGACCTGCCCGTTTTTTGTCTCGGATTGCTCACCCGCGACTAATATATTTCCTGTGAACTAGAAAGCACAATAACATGACCTGTGAAAAAAAATCAACTAAAAAGCCGCCCTAGAAAGGCGAGGCTTTTTAGTTGATTTTTCGGTAAATTTTTTTTGCTTGCTCCCTATTCTCTAACCTATTTTATCTACTTTCTAAGGGCTTACCCAGAAACCTGATTTATCTGGGAAATATGGTGTATTGAGCAACAATAATCAGTGCCATAGACCTACACTAGAATTTTTTTGTTGGTTTGTGTAAGTTCTGTCTCTATTCCCTTTAAAAATTAATAACTATGACTGAAGCTAGAATATCACCCTTCACTTCGACAATCACAAACCCAGCAATTCAATACAAAGTATCTATGCCTCATCCAGAATCTCATCTATTTGAGGTTAGTCTGTCCATAAGATTTGAAGAATTATTCTCTTCATTATTACAAACCTCTCAAAAACTGGATTTAAAAATGCCAGTATGGACACCAGGTTCTTACTTAATCAGAGAATACTCTAAACATTTGCAAAATTTCTGTGCCTATAGTGAAAATGAACGACCTTTACCTTGGCAAAAACTTAGCAAAAACCATTGGCAAATAGAAACATTGGGGTCATCAGAAGTAATAGTTCAATACAAGATATTTGCTAATGAATTAACAGTACGCACCAATCATTTAGACTCTACACATGGTTATTTTAATGGTGCAGCTTTGTTCTTTTATATTCCTGAATTTGATAAACATAAAATTAGGGTTAAAGTCATTTTACCATTACCTGATTGGCAAGTAACAACCTCTTTACAAAAGATTCCAAATACAGAAAATACATTTGTAGCGAAAGATTTTGATAATTTAGTAGATAGTCCTTTTGAGATAGGTAGGCATCAATTATATCAATTTGAAGTACAAGGAAAAAAACATCAATTAGCTATTTGGGGAAAAGGTAATGCAGAACCAGAAAAACTAATTCCAGATATACAAAAAATTATTGCAGTAGAATCAGAATTGTTTGATGGTTTACCCTATGAAGAATATTTATTTATTTTGCATAGTTCTAGTAAAAGTTTTGGTGGTTTAGAACATAAGTTTAGCTGTACTTTAAATTATCCAAGATTCGGTTTTAGGAATCAGGAAAAACGTGATCGCTTCATGCAGCTAGTCGCCCATGAATTTTTCCACTTGTGGAATGTTAAGCGCATCCGACCTAAAGCATTAGAGGTTTTTGATTATGAACAAGAAAATTACACTCCTTCTCTCTGGTTTTCTGAAGGTACAACCAGTTATTATGACTTATTAATTCCTTTCAGAGCAGGTATTTATAATGTGAAAACTTTCTTGAAAGGATTAGGAAAAGAAATTACACTTCTGTTAACAACAATAGGACGAAAAATACAACCAGTAAGTGAGTCTAGTTGGGATGCTTGGATTAAATTATATCGTCGGGATGCTAATAGTAATAATTGTCAAATTTCTTATTATTTAAAGGGAGCAATGATATCTTTATTGCTTGATTTGTTAATCCGAGAAAAACATCAAAACCAACGCTCACTAGATAATGTGATGGGTCAAATGTGGCATGAGTTTGGGAAATTAGAAATAGGTTTTACTCCAAAACAATTAAAAGATGTAATTGAAAAGGTGGCCGAATTAGATCTCTGGGACTTCTTTCATAGGTATATTGATGGTGTAGATGAGTTGCCTTTTGATGAATATCTTCAACCTTTTGGCTTGCAACTGAAAAGAGAAGATCATGAATGGCCTAGTATAGGTATGGATATTGTTAGGGAGAATAACAAAGAAATAATTAAATTTGTCGAAAATCAAGGACCAGCCCAGTTGGCGGGATTAAATGCAGGGGATGAGTTACTCGCAATAGAAGGTTTTCGGGTAAATGCAGATAAGTTAAGCGATCGCCTTAAAGATTATCAACCAGGAGATATTTTGGAAGTAACAGTTTTCCATCAAGATGAACTTATTACTCATAAATTAACCTTGGCTCATCCTAGTCCTAATAGTTACCAAGTTGTCCCAGTGAGAAAACCCACACCAAAACAAGAGAAAAATTTTTATGGGTGGCTGGGAGTCTCATTAGAGTCTATTTGATTAATACCAAAGAAGGCAGATACTTTTTCAGCAAACCCTAATTAAGACTTACTGATTAAATATAAAAGCATTATCAATGATCGAATAATGACTGTTATTTTAATGGTAGCTTAAAAGTTGAGTTATTAATCGCCAATTGTTGAGGACAAACTTATGGCAG
>JAKQYG010000012.1 GCA_023356515.1 Trichodesmium sp. MAG_R04
CTTTTGCTATGAGCCAAGAAATTTATTTATTGGCGGATGACCCGGGTGAGAAGGTTACAGAACTTTATGCCTGATGGCTCGTCAAGCCAAGCTCGGCAACCAAGCTTGCTAACCCCAGTTCGCTAACCCCAGTTCGCTAACCCCAGTTCGCTAACCTCAGTTCGCTAACCTCAGTTCGCTAACCCCAGTTCGCTAACCCCAGTTCGCTAACCCCAGCTCGCTAACCCCAGCTCGCCAAGGATTAAAATCCTTGGCTGATAGCTTAAGTCATCTTTAGATGACTTTTGCTATGAGCCAAGAAATTTATTTATTGGCGGATGACCCGGGTGAGAAGGTTACAGAACTTTATGCCAGATGGCTCGTCAAGCCAAGCTCGGCAACCAAGCTTGCTAATCCCACGCTAACCCCAGTTCACTAACCCCAGTTCACTAACCCCAGTTCGCTAACCCCAGTTGACTAACCCCAGTTCGCTAACCCCAGTTCGCTAACCTCAGTTCGCTAACCCCAGTTCGCTAACCCCAGTTCGCTAACCCCAGTTCGCTAACCAAGCTCGCTAACCAAGCTCGCTAACCAAGCTCGCCAAGGATTAAAATCCTTGGCTGATAGCTTAAGTCATCTTTAGATGACTAATAAATTATCTATAACCGTCTTTCTTCAGTTGTGGGTTTTCTTGATGTCCTATATAATGCTCGGGTAATTACAGTGTGGGCTCTGTTCGGTTTGCTTTGATGGCGATCGCTATTCCTTTTTTTTAGTTAATATCTATGAAAATTCAACAAAATATTAGCAGCTTCATCTAAATCTTTGCCAAAACAAATAATCCCATCCTCATGACCAGCCATTACTAATATTTTTTCCACTCCTAAATTTTCTTCATCAAACAAACGAAACATTTCTTTAGCCATTTTTGGAGTACCATAAGGAACATCAAGACTAGAAGTAGGAACCTTAAACATAAGTTCTTGCCAAAGCCGATAATTATGAACATGAATAATACCCATAATTTCTGGTTGATAATAATAGATAGCAGCATGAGTTAAAGATTCAGAAGAAGCCTTAACAGGTCCGCAACAAGTTAGACTATTTTCCTCTATATTAAAATCAGTAACTACCGTATAATGTTCAAGTTTTAAAGTTGGGATATGACCAGTTTGAGTCCCCGAAATTATAAACTGATTAGAATTATTTATTCTTTGACTAACATTACCAAAACCAATTCCATTATCGTAAACACCAATTAATCCCAAGGAATGCATTAAATCGCGTTTTTTCATTAAATCAGTGATACAAGCGATCGCCACAGATTCTCTTTTGATCCAATAACAATGATATTTAATTACTCCCTCATCCATAACCATAAATTTAAGAATTAAAAAGAACATTTAGCATAGGTTTGCTTGAGGAACGAAACCCAACAAATTAGAGTCAAAAACTAGCTTGTAGTCGTGCTTTAGCAAAATCTAATTTATCAAATTAATTGTTGAATTAATAAGCTAGTAGGATATCCAATATATCATATTAATAGCAACCCTATCTAATTAATGAACCATTAAACTGCAAAAATTGCCATATTTTATACGAAACATCCATTTAAGTTGAATTTAGTAATTAACTAAGCTCAATTGAAGTATAATGATAAGTGCTTTGTGGGCTTGGAGGAAATAATAAATTGGATGAACTAACAACAGTACTGGAATTAGCAACAGAAGAGGAGTTACAACAGTTAACAGGACTTTTATTTGGGCGCGGGATAAACCCTTTGGATTATTTCCAGACTCCTCTAGCAATAGATGTGCAAAGTCGCGATCGCAATGCTTGGTTAGATGCATTAGACCAGAGATTTCGTTATCTCGCAGCAGATGGTATGACAGTATTAGGGGGACAAACTCAGAAAGTAACTTATCGGCAAGCCTTAATCAAGATATGTAGTTATCTAAAGATTCCTTATTCTCAAAAACTTTCCACTACAGACTTAGAAGCAGAGGTATTTCTTCATGTTTTAGGCCAAACCTGGAAACGTTTGCCCAGATCGGAAAAAAATATCCTAAGCCAAAATATACAAAATTATCTAGCTAAGTCTAACTTTCCTCAGCCTCTACCAATATCAATACAAAATAATCCACTAAGTTTGTTACTTAAAGGTAGTACTGCTTTTGCCGTAAGTTCAGTATTAAAACCAATATTACTGAAACAGCTAGCCACCCAATTCGCCATTCATTTTGCGAAATATCAAGTAGCAAAAGGAGCATTAGCCAGAGGAGGAGCAACAGTAGCAAATCAGTTTAATAGTCATGTTGCTATGCAAATGGCCAATCGAGGGATGGCTGTTAGTACAGCTCGTTATGGGTTAGTAAGGACAGCTTTAGGATTTTTGGGTCCGATGTTGTGGACTTGGTTTTTGGCAGATTTGGGTTGGAGAGCGATCGCTACAAATTATGGCCGTGTGATTCCTGCTGTTTTTGTTTTGGCTCAAATTCGGCTCTTGAATTAGGTTCGTCAACCCTCACCAACATCTGAAAAAAGTAGCTCTTTAGAAGAGCTATTCTTATCACTTTTTAATATATCTAAAATATTCAACATTTCTCGCTCAAAACCCACACTAGCACGATTAGTTTTACCAGCAATATAAAGTTTTTCCTTCTGTTGCCAAGCCCAAATTTGGGAATGAGAAACATAACTCATCAACACACTCAACATTAATAAACCAAAACCTAAATAAACAATTGGAATTCCTGGGTCAGCTTTAATTTGTAAACCCGTACTACCTATAATTTTGTCAACAAATAAAGTTACACCATTCACTTCTGTAGACATTCCTTCCCGCACACTAGCAACTAACTTACCAGTAGCATCATAAATTAAAACAGTCCCTTGTAAATCTCTAGCAAGTAAAGATATACCTTCACTTAAATCTGGTTTAGTAGGAACCCAAGTTCCCCAAATTCTCCCCCCTCCTGCTGTATTTAATTTTCCCATTGGCAACTGAAAGACAGGGCTTTTATTAACTCTAACTTGAACCGCAGCGATCGCCCAATCTGCCTGATACATTGTCACCCCATGATACCGCATAGGTTGATTAACAAAAATAGTTTTCCTATCTACTTCTTCCCCACTCTTATCTAATACTGATAGGTCTGAATAAAACTGGTTAATTGCCCCTTCTGGGGTATAGTCAATCCAAAAACGGTTGACTCGCACTGACCAATTTTTAGGAATTTGTGATTCCGCAAAAACTCCGGCCTCAACAATATTTTTAACTTGAAATGTTTCTCCACTTGGCACTATTTCTTGGCCAATAAATCCAGTCATTGAGCCGATTATTGAACCTGCTAAAATTATTAGCATACTAGCGTGAACTATTATTGGACCAACTTTGCCAATAATTCCCTTTCGTCCATAAAGTTTATCTCCTTCTTTAGATGTATAATAACCCCTTAGACGCAATATTTTTTCTAAGGAATCTAGGGAAGCTGTTTCTATTTCTGCACTTAATGCTAAATTTTCAAATTGTTTTTTTCTATCATAAAATTTCCAGCGGTTCGCAGATTTTAGAGCTGGTAATTGTCTGGTAAATGTACAGGCAGTTAAACTAGCTCCAAATAATATTAATATTAATAAAAACCACCAAGTCCGGTAAACATGATCTAATTCTAATAATAAAATTAATTTCCAGGTTAAAAAACCAAACAATGCCGGTTTTTCTGGATAGTTTTCTTTATAAAAATCTATGGACTCAGCTTGTTCTATAACTGTACCAGAAATACTACAAATAGCTATTATTAAAAGCAGAGTTATCGCCAAACGTAAATCAGCTAACAATGGCAATATTTCTCTTCTAAATATTTTGAAAATATTTATCTTTTCATTTAATTCTGAGTCTTGAGTATCCATTTATTTAATTAATAACTATTAGTTTCAATCATACTTTTTGTCAATGCCTATTTAAAATTAATGCTCTAATTTTCCTCCCTGTAATTTTTATAATATATCCTCGTAATTAATTTTCTATAACTACCCAGTCAGCAGATAAGTTTAATTAAAGTAAAAAAAATTAGGGGCTGGCCTAATAAAATTGTTGATATATTATCTATTTATTAAGAAAACCGCCCTATGCTCCTTGAATCTTTTTCTAATCCCTTAATTAAGGAATTAATCAATAATATTCTTGCTAAATACTTACACTAGTAACATTCTAGATAACAATGAAAATACACCAAAACCAACTAATAAAATTCCACTAGCAGGTGTAATCCAATTAGACCATTTCCTGATTTCCAGAAATTTTTTAATATTAGCCGTAAAAGTTCCAGCTAATATCAAAGGTGTTACATAGCCCATAGCATAAAATAGTAAAAAAACTCCACCTAAAATCAAATCTCCAGTAGTTGAAACCCAAGCTAATAATGTTGCTAATACAGGGGTGCTACAGGGAGATGCTATTAAACCAAATGTTAAACCTAATAAATATGAACGTACTCCTGTAGGTAAATCTTGAGATATCCATCCCATACTGTCAAAAGATGGCATTGGTAATGGCAATGCTTCTAGTAAATTAAGACCCATTACAATAGCTATTATGCTAACAACAATTGGTAACCCTATACCTACTTGACCATAGACTTTTCCCAACAATGATGCTATGATACCCAATCCAGCAAGAGTTGTAGCTAATCCTAGAGAAAACCAAGCAGATTGAGCAGTAGCTTGAATACGACTTTTCGTTTCATATCCGCCAATATAACCAATAGTTATTGGTAGCATGGAAAGCATGCAGGGAGTCAAACTAGTCAGTAAACCTGCTATAAAGATAATAACTAAACTTACCCAACTTAGGTGTGTTAGTTGAGTTTTAACTAGACTATTTGCATATTGGGCAGTTTCGTACAGGAAAGTTAGAATAGTTTCCATCATGTGGTTTTACTTGGTAATAGAGCTTTATAGATTTTATGTTTATAGGATTTTTGATACCTTCATTTAACTAACGTAATCTTATACCAGATTTAAAGTTTTATGCTACAACCAAAAAATTTGCTACATTTTTTGGTTAAGTCATTAGACCTATCCAAAAATGCAAATTTTGGAACGGCAGGGTAAGGGATTGAGAAACTTTTCTCGAGATGTATATTAGAGCTGGACTATAGCGAAACTAGATCAAATTCAGGTTTAGATTTCAAGTTTTCTAGATTTAGAGAAGAGTTTTTTAGATTTTAGATTTTAGATTTTGAGAGAATTTAAGGTTTCTGCCGGAATTATCTGAAACAAATTAATCTCAAATTAAATCTAATATGTAGGATCACTTTTGAATATTTGTAAGGGGGAATTAAAACATTTTAAACAAATCCAGATAGTGATTCTTGTCTCAAGCTGTATTGACAGCAATATAACCAGTGATTATACTAACAGGAAAGTCGAAGTATAGATATATGGCCACTGTTAAAACTGCAATATCACTACAAGAGTCTCTGTTTGAGCAAGCCGAGGCAATAGCGATAGAAATGAAAATTTCTAGAAGTCGTTTAATTGCTATCGCTCTAGAGGAGTTTATCCGTCGGCATCAAAATCGAATATTACTAGAAAAAATCAATGCTGCTTATGAAGATATTTCAGATACTGAAACATCAACATCAATAAGTAGTATTAGTGGACATCATAAAAGCATAATAGAGGACGAGTGTTAATTAATCAGGGCGATATATTTTGGATAGAATTAGGTGAACCATCTGGTTCTCAACTTAGTTATAGGCACCCTCATGTTGTCATTCAAAACAATGTTTTTAATTTTAGTTTAATTAAAACTGTTGTTGTCTGTAGTTTAGGTTCTAATATGAAACTTGCTGCAGTTCCTGGTAATATTGTCTTATCACTAGGTGAAGCTAACTTACCAGATCAAAGAATTGTAAATATAGCCCAGTTATTCACAGTTAAAAAATCTCAACTGACGGATAAAATAGGGACTCTTTCAGCAGAGAGAGTAGAAGAGATATTAAATGGGGTAGAACTTTTGCTCAAACCAACAGACATGGAACAATCATGAATTTTTAAGTTTTTGCTGCTGTCCTTATTTCCTAGATTTAATTATCAGTAACATTTAGTCCATCATTTACTTTTAGTGATTGTAAATAAATTAGGGATATTTGCCAAAGTATAAAAAAATTTAGTTTATTTATATCCCTAACTAAATTTATTTTTTTTAATCTGCTTCTAAAAATAGAGTTTTTTTATAGCTTTCACAAAGTAAACTACAGAACTTCTGCCTTCTATATCCTATCTCCTACCTTTAAGGCAAAAAAAATATTTGTATTCTATTGTAACGAAAATTACTGCAAAAATTATATAGCAGCCCTAAATTGGTTGTGATAATTTTTCTAATAGTTAATTGGAGCTGAAAACCTTGAAGACTCTGACTACTGACTACTGAATACTGGCTACTAACTACTAACTACCAGAAAAATATTACAAATGAAATAGTATTACTATAGCAGGTTAAGCAAAGATTAAGACATTTATTAATGCTACTACTTATCGGGGATTGCTTCTTACTTCTGACTTGTCTGAGAGATTAACCTATAGCAGTATAAAATGACTGAAGCAATTTTGTATTTTCCTGCCAGTTAAGGTTAGTTTTGGCAAATTTAATTGCGCCCTCACTTAACTTTTCAGATAGAGAATTAACACTTAACAATTTTCCCACAGAATCAACAATATTAACTGCATCAACAACAGGTAAAACCAAAGCATCTTTCTGATTTTCCATTACCAAACCAATATTAGTAGCAGGCAAAATTACAGGTTTACCCATTGCTAAAAATTCTGGTAATTTACAGGGGAAGCGATAATCATTAAATTTATCAGGTCTACCTGGTTGAATTAAAACATCTGCTAAAGCCAAAATTTCTGGCATTAGGCTCCTGTCTACATATCCTAATTCAATGGTATATTCTCGTACCCAACTATCATCATCTCCCAAAAAATCACAAAAATCTCTACCCGTTCTAATTAAAACTGCTGGTTGGCCTTCTCGGTTTAACATAGCTACTGCTAAATACAAACTTCTCACTTCATAAGTATTGGCAGCATGAACATTTCCAGTGTAAGAAAAAACCAAATTATTATCAGGGACACCAAATTGCTTTGCGATTTCTGGATGAGAATTTCTCGGATAAAAACTCTCAGTTTCTACCCCAGGCCATAAAATTAAACTTGGCAAATTATTAGGCACAAATTCCTTTAACTTTTCAATAATAACTGTCACTCCATCCGCACTTGCTATAAATTCCTTATATTTTTGGGGATGAGCAACATTGCCGGGAATTGTTAGATAATTATTAGCAGCAGCAATTTCTTGAAAAGGTTTATTTAAGTATTTTTCTAGGACATATTCCTCATTGTCTTCCAAGTGAATTACTAATTTAAAGTCATAAACTTTCCGGAGTTTATGAAAGTAATTTCTAATAATTTCCCTAGGAGTCCAAACATGAACGATATCCGGTCCTTTATGGTTTTTAAAGCATTCATTTAAGCGATAAAATTCTCCATATTCTGTTACTTGATATAAATTTATTAAATGCTTTCCTATCTTAGAAATAGTCTGTTTATTTTTAGGTACGGTTACCACACAATCAAAACCAAATTTAACCAAGTTATTAGCAAAATGGTGAACATGAAGCGCACTATTAGAGTGAAAATCTTCGTACAGAACAAATAAAATATTTTTCATGAAAATTATATTCTGGAAAGTTATGCCAATTTCATCAACTTAGACTACACTGCTTGTCCTAATATTTATAAGATGTGTAGGGATACTTAAGGAAATTGGTATTAGATAAGTATCTTTGGGTCAGTCCTGTTATTGTAGCTATCAATACAAAATCCAATTTGGCACTTACCACAAATCAATAAACTATAATCTATGTATATCAAGCTTTTTTTGTCAATCTAAACTGAAATAAATAATTCTGGAGAAAATTTAATGGATCTAGTTAGACTCCAAAATTTATTGGACAATATGTCCTTTGCCATCTTGTTTACCACTATGCTCATTTACTGGTTGGGCGCTGCTTTTTCTCGTATCCCCTATCTCTCACTTTTAGGCTCTACAGGAATGGCGATCGCTAATCTCTGTATTGCAACATTACTAGGCGCTCGTTGGTTAGAAGCTGGTTATTTCCCTATTAGCAACTTGTACGAATCTCTATTTTTTCTGACATGGGGAATTACTACTATTCATCTTATCGCTGAAAACATGAGTGGCAGTCGCTTGGTAGGGGTCTTTACCTCTCCAGTTGCTATGGGTATTTCTGCTTTTGCTGCCCTTACTTTACCCTCCAATATGCAGATATCTGAACCCTTGGTACCTGCTCTAAAATCTAATTGGTTGATGATGCATGTTAGTGTAATGATGGTCAGTTATGCCACTCTTATAGTCGGGGCATTATTGGCGATCGCTTTTCTCATAGTTACCAGTGGCCAACAAGTTGAACTTAGTGGTAGTTCTTTTGGAACTCGTTCTTATAGAAATAATCATTTTGCTAAGCACCAAAAAAATTGGGAACTGCAAACAGAAGGGCCTAAGATAAACGAAATAAAAAACAACCATGAACCTTTTGCCCAATCTCACAAAAATAACCATAGTCAAACTGCAGTATTGAACATGACCCAGGTTATTCAAACAGTTGAGACAAAAACAACTTTCTCACCACAACGTTTGAATATTGCTCAAATCCTAGATAACATCAGTTATCGCATCATTGGCTTAGGATTTCCACTACTAACTATTGGGATTATTGCTGGAGCAGTTTGGGCAAATGAAGCCTGGGGTTCTTATTGGAGTTGGGACCCAAAAGAAACTTGGGCCTTGATTACTTGGTTAGTATTTGCAGCTTATCTTCATGCCCGCATTACTAGAGGATGGCAAGGGCGAAAACCTGCTATTTTAGCTGCTACTGGATTTGCCGTAGTCTGGGTATGTTATTTAGGAGTCAATTTGTTGGGGAAAGGCTTGCATTCTTATGGTTGGTTTTTTTGAGATCTTCCCCAAGCTAAGGACGGGGGAATTCATAGCAAGCCGTAGCTCCTCTGCGGGTTGCTTCACAAGCTGCTGCTACTTTGCCAGTAGTTTTACTCTTGCCTCCATATCCATTTCAAGCCTCGGAATGCCTTCCCACAACTTATAAAAAATTCTTTTGGGTCTTTTTTGTGCCTTCAAGGCATGAAATGCTCATTGACCTGAAAGTTTCTCTTGTTCTACTCTCAACTGAAGGAGCCTCAACCGTGCTCTACTTGAATAACTCATAGTCTCCGCTGTTTCCCAAAATAAGAGAAAATAGTCCTAAACTTTCCAAAACCTGGATCAACATTATGTTGGTCAATAAACCTTTAACCATCGTTCTAAAATCTATGTCTTCGGTGAAGATAGTCTCAGGCATTTAGAAACTTAATATCAGCGTTGGTTGAAGGCCCCACTCTCCCGCAGGGGAGCGCCGGGAGGATGTCAATCAAAATAAATTCAGGATAATTATTATGGAAACTGAAGTTAATCTACTAAGTAATGATGATGTTTTATCTACAGGTGCTAGCGTTTTAATGTTTCAATGTACATTCAAAGTTAGTGAATATATAACTATGATCTTAGCTAGGCTAGAATCAGAGAATCTATTTGAAGATGGGTTAGAATGTCAATTATTAAAACCTGGTTCTTACTGGAAAAAAGGACAGGTAAAACTTCGTTTAGAATTTCATACAGAAACTTTTGATACTGTTTCAACAAAAGGGTTATCTAAAACTGTTGTTAGTTCTGTTCCTTATTCTGAAGAAATAGCAGAATATGTAGGAATGTGGAGTTAACTTTAAATAGATTATCAGTCGCGAGTTAGTAGTTTTTATAGTATTTCTCAAATTACTGAAACATAATTTTTTTATTTTCTATTCCCTGCTTATCAAACTACTACTTTCTACTCCCTAAAACAGCAATGGAAAATGAACTTGATTTTCAAAAAAAAAGTTATTGTGAAATATTACTATATCTGGCTTTAAACATAAAAGATTTTCAAATATCACCCAAAATAAAATTAGAAACTGATTTATCTTATCAAGTTAGAGACGATATCAAAACTTATTTTGGTACTTATAATTCTGCTTGTCAAGTTGCTAACCAGATATTCTTAGAAATTTATAACCCAGGAGGGATTAAAAAATACTGTCAACAAAGCAAAATAGGGAAAAAATTACCAACTGCTCTTTATATTCATATATCTGCTTTAGAACAACTTCATCCTTTACTGCGACTCTACGAAAATTTAGCTCATCGTTTATATTATCAAGCAGTTTATAGAGAAAAAGCTGATGCCAAAATTACCACATTAATAAAGTTTAATTTTGACAAACCAAAAATTTCTTATTTACACTATCCAGATTTTGATATTAACCCTCATCCTACTTTAAAAACTAGCATTTCCATTAATATGAACGATGGAAAAGTTGAGCAGAGAAACTACAGTAATAGTAAAAATCCTCCCGTGTTGCATCGGAAGGAAACTTTTGTTACTCCTGAATATCCCCACTACCAAAAATTTGCTAAATTAACTGCTGATGAAATTAAACTAGGACTATTAGACAATACTCGTTTAATTGGTACTATTCAAGGATGGCTAAATCATCTCAAAAATCATGGCATAGAAATTCAAGACCATCATGTAATTCAGCATAATATTGGGATGCCAATTCCTCAGATAGAACGTCATAAGGCTGCTATAGTTCGTAAACAAATTTCTAAGCCAGTGCGTTTAGCTATAGAAGCAAATCTATTTACGGAAGGCACAACTTTTTTCGACTATGGTTGTGGCTATGGTGAGGATATAAAATATATTGCTAAAAAAGGTTATTTAAGTGTAGGTTGGGACCCCTATTATTTACCAGAAACTACTTGTATCGCTGCTGATATTGTTAATCTAGGTTATGTAATTAATGTAATAGAATGTTTGGCAGAACGTAGGGAAGCTTTGATTAAATCTTGGAAGTTAGCAAAACAGATTTTAATTGTTTCTGCTCTGGTATTAATTGATGATAGCAAAACCGAGGGGAAAATTGCTTATGGAGATGGGATAATTACAGGTCGTAAGACTTTTCAAAAATATTATGAACAGGGAGAATTAAAATCTTATATTGACCAAGTTTTGAATGTAGATTCTATTGCTATTGATTTAGGAATTTTCTTTGTTTTTAGAGATGAAGTAGAAGCTCAAAATTTTCGGGTATCTCGCTTAAAAAGTCGTTTATTAACACCAAGAATAAGTTGCAAAAATAAGCGATTTGAAGATTATCAAGAACAACTAGTTCCTTTAATGAACTTTATGAGCGATCGCGGCCGTCTACCAGTAAGAGGAGAACTAGCCGAAGAGACAGATTTAATCGCAGAATTTGGTACTTTCCGTCGCGCCTTTCAAGTAATTACCCAAGCAACAAACTATCAAGAATGGGATGAAATAACAGATAAACGTCGTCAAGATTTGTTAGTATATCTAGCATTAACTAAACTTGGGAATCGACCAAAATTTTCCCAATTATCGGTAGTAGTTAGAAATGATATCAAATCTTTATTTAGTAGTTATACTAAAGCTTGTACCTTAGGAGACTTAATGTTATTTAGTTTGGGTAATTCTGAGGTAATTAGTAAATGTTGTAAAAATAGTTACATTGGCTATAAATCTGCTAATTCTTTATTTGTTCATATTTCTGCTGTCTCAAAACTTGATCCCCTACTGCGACTTTATGAAGGTTGTGCTAATCGTACAATTGGTAGATTAAATGAAGCAACTATCGTTAAATTCTATCATAAACTACCAATAATATCTTATTTGTTTTATCCTGAATTTGATAGAGAAGCTCACCCACTCTTATATACAACTATGAATATTGATTTACGAGACTTAAGTGTCAGCTATAAGGATTATAAAAATGAATATAATCCACCAATTTTGCACAGAAAAGATGCTTTAGTAACCCCAGATTATCCACACTATAAAAAATTTGCTAAACTTACAGTTCAAGAAGAAGATAGAGGACTTTTAGATAATTTGAAACAAATTCAAAATAGACTGGGATGGCTCAAATGTCTAGAGGAAAATTTTACAGAAATTAGAGGCCATCGTGTTTATTGGCGTACTAATGTTGATCCTTATCAGTTAAAAGCATTAAAGTCTGCTGATGCTGCTCGGAAGCGCAGAAGAAAACAACAAATAAATCAGAAATGAATTATTTAGCGGCTGAAGATATTTTATACTAAGTGTGAAAAAAAATGCTACAAATAGATGGAGAGAGAGGAAAATAGGAAGATAGGAAGATAGCAGGGCCGTTTCATTCTCTAATCTGGCGATCGCCTACCTATGAACTAGAATTTAGACTAAATAGGGCTTTCTGACTAAATATAAAAGCATTGACAGATAAAGGCCTTAGGCTTGTTGTTCAAAAAAATGCCTATTTTTACCCTGTACATCATTGTTGTAGAAATCTATTAACTGTTATAACTTCAAACCAATGAATAAATTATTTGAAAAACTGAATACCCAGGTGAAAATATTAGGAAGTATGATTGCTATTCTTTGGATTGTACAAATTATTAATGCCGAATTTTTGGGAGGAAAACTAAATTATTATGGAGGAATTCATCCTCAAAGTTCCATAGGAATTACTAGTATTTTTTCTGCTCCATTTTTGCATGGTAGTTATGCTCACTTAGTAGCTAACATTGTGCCACTAATAACTCTGGGATGGTTAATCATGTTAAGAGGATTTGGTGATTTTTTCTTTGTGAGTATTGTTACTATAATTATTAGTGGTTTAGGTATTTGGTGTTTTGGTTCTCCAGGTTCTATTCATATCGGTGCTAGTGGATTAATTTTTGGTTATTTTGGTTTTTTGTTACTTCGAAGTATATTTGACTTTAGTATTTTATCAGTTATATTTGCCTTGACTGCTGGTTTTCTTTATAGTGGTTTAATTTGGGGTATTCTGCCTTCCGATCCTAATATATCCTGGGAAGCACATTTATTTGGTTTTCTTGGTGGGATATTTGCAGCTCAACTTTTAGGGAAACGCAAAAAGGATCGTTAAGCATTCAGCTATTAACAATTGACACTCTACACTGAACAGATAAAAAATTTATTTACGAACCTTAAATTGCATATGAATTTACCTTCTTTTCTGTGGCTGTGGAAAATAGCAGCTTGGTCTATGGGCCTTTCTCTGTTTACTTATTCATTATTAGCTGTAAGTGGGGGCTGGATGTTTTTTGCCCGGCATAACAAACAAAAACGGCCTAAATGGTTACGACCCTTTCATTATATTATCGGCGGAATAATGGTATTTCTGGTAATTTTCTTAATGGCAATTGGTTTAGTAGGAACTATTGGCTATTATGGTAATCTAGGTCATTCTGCTCATTTACCTGCTGGTTTAACTGTTGTCACATTGGTTTTAGTTTCTGCCTGGAGTGCAACTAAGATTAATTCCAAACAACCTTGGGCGCGATCGCTCCATATTATGACTAATATTATTTTATTATTTAGTTTCGCAACAGTATCTTTAACAGGTTGGAGCGTTGTACAAAAATATTTGCCTTGAAGTAAATAGTTTTGAAATCTTTATAGATAGCTTTGTTAAGGATGCTAGGTGGAAAGATATTTAGGACTTGCTAGATTAATAATAAAACTGTTGACAAACAAAGGCTTTAGCCTTATCTGGGTTGCAAAAAGCTGGTACTTTTTGCTGGTTTGAGCTTAAAAAAGACTGTATCGGTGGTGATCTCGAAAAAGTGAGAATCATGGCTAGGGATGCTGGCCATTTATGCTCAGATATTTGGAACAAATAGGGGAGCCTTAAATGTTGGGGGATATCTTATCAAAAACTCTATAAAGAATTTCAAAAAACCAATCCTTCGTTAATGTATAATTAATATCAGAAGTAATGGCAAAAAACATTTGAGAGAGTTATTAATGATATTCATGCCTTTCAAGAAATCGCTAAAACTATAGTGATTAGAAAAATTTATCGTCACTTTAAACCCGAAGAAGATAAACAAGGAAAAGAAATAAAATCTACATCTTTAATATTATTATAATTAAATAAGTTTTATTCCGTTTTGCTGCTCACTCTGGGAACCTCATAACTCAGAAAATCATAAGCAATATCAGTATTAGGAAAAATAGCCCGTGCCTCATGTAACAAGTCATCCAACAAAATTGAATTTCCAGGAGCATATCTCGGACTAAAATGAGTCATCATCAAATGCTTAACACCTGCAGCCAAGGCCACCTGTGCTGCCATAGTCGAAGTAGAATGCAATCTTTGAAAAGCCATTTCAGCATCCTGATGAGAAAAAGTAGCCTCGTGAACAAGTAAATCTGCCCCCTGCGCCAATTCCACAGCCCCATCACAAAAAACAGTATCAGTACAATAAACAAACTTCCTGCCTATTTGGGGTGCTCCGCACAAATCAGCCCCATTAATTTTCCTTCCATCAGACAAAGTAACCAATTCACCCTGTTTCAGCTTACCATAGATAGGGCCAGGGGGAATCCCTAAAGCCTTTGCCTTTTCCACATTAAAATGCCCTGATCGATCCTTTTCTGTTACTCGATAACCAAAAGCAGTGACCCGATGCTTCAAATAACCACAGGTAACAATATACTCATTATCCTCATAAATCACACCAGGCTTACTCTTATGAATTTTAATTGGATAAGCTAAATGAGTTTGAGAGTATCGAAGACCAGCTTGGAGATAATCCTCTAAAGCAGGTGGGCCATATAGGTCAACATTTTTAACATTTCCCCCTAAACCACAACTAGCTAACAACCCCATCAAACCAAAAACATGGTCTCCGTGCATATGGGTAATAAAAATACGACTGAGTTGACTAACTTTAAGTTCACTACGGAGAAACTGATGTTGAGTTCCTTCACCACAATCAAACAACCATAATTCAGCCCTTTGGGGCAGACGTAAAGCAATACTTGAAACATTACGCGATCGCGTTGGGACACCAGAACTAGTTCCTAGAAAAGTTATCTGCAAAACCTAAAACTTCCTCAATAAAATGGTATTGTTATATGCTAACTGTACAGTATACTGTGGCCTTTTCGTCTCAAACATCCCAGTATCCCGTCAAACTTGACGAGCCTTTAAGAAATAGTATGATTATTTTTTTCATTTTAATGAAAAATTGGGTTAAGAGCCTCATCCTGCCAAAACAGCTTTTCTACAACATTCCTCAAGTTAATAAGCACTTAGGGAAGTTTTGCGTCAGTAAACACAACCTAAAGCTCTCCACAAAAAGTCTTTATATTCTGGAGTAGGGTAAAATCTAAATTTGTATGCTTTTTCAACCATCTATATGCTTACCAATTAAACTTTTAGCGAAAAATTGGGTTTAAAGCCTCGCCCTTCTAGGGAGACTTTTTAGTTGATTTTTTTTCACAGGTCATATTATCATGCTTTTTAGTTCACAGGAAATATATTAGTCGCGGGTGGACAATCTGAGACAAAAAACAGACGGGTCAGCAAGTGTAAGACTACTACCAAAGTAGCGGCAGCCCGTGAAACCTCAACCCGCTGAGGAGCTACGGCTCGGCAGGAACCCCGGTGCCTTTAGGCCGGGGAGGATGTCAACTTTTAATATATCTATTGTTAAACCACAATCTTGATTGATTTTCCTATAGGAGCCTCCTTTGCAAGAGATATTTGATTTTCAAGCAACATTGAAATAGAAGCAAAAAGCTAAGCAAACATGAGTTCTGGATTACTTTTTATTTCTTTTGTTACTCGTATTACTAAACCATTAAAACCCTATTATTGGATATCTATCATAGTATGGGTACTAATGGTTGCGCCTGCTCAAGCCTCCCTAATATTACGCATTGCCATTCAAGAAGGAGTTAAACAAGTTAAAATAGGAAGTTCAACAAACGCCATAGTTAGAGATAGCGCAGGTAGAGCCATTGGCGAAATACCAGCAACTAAAGGCTTTTCAGTAGAACTCCAATCAGGAAAAGTAGCTTTGGCCAACTGGATATCCGGTCAAATGTGGATCGAACCCAAAGCAGAAGGTTATGTATGGATAGGCGATCGCTGGTATCGAGGTCGCACCCATATTATCCCCCACAAAGGAGGTATCACTGCTATCAATTATGTCAACTTTGCAGAATATCTCTATAGTGTTATTGGAGCAGAAATGAACAGCAACTGGCCACAAGAAGCCCTAAAAGCCCAGGCTGTTGCTGCCCGATCTTACGCTCTGAAAAAACGTCAAGAAAATAGCAATAATTTTTATGACCTAGGTAATGACCAATCCTGGCAAGTTTATCAAGGAATTAAAACAGAATCTCCAGGAACCTACGCTGCTGTTGATGCTACCCAAGGTCAAGTACTTACCTACAATGGTCAAATTATTTTAGCCTTATTTCATTCATCCTCTGGAGGGCACACAGAAAATGTAGAAGATGTTTGGTCAAACCCACTGCCCTACCTCCGGGCTGTCCCTGACTTTGATCAAAATGCCCCAGTTTATGAATGGACTAAATCATTTTCTCAAGCAGAACTAAAGCAACGAATCTTAGGAGTGGGAAATATTATTTCCATGACACCCCAGACTACTACACCTTACGGAAGCGTTATTACTATCGAAGTTTTAGGAGATGCAGGGGTTAAAACTCTTAAAAGCACATATGTTACAGCAGCTCTAGATTTAAAAAGTACTAGATTTACTGTTAGTGCCAAGAAAACTGGAGGTCAACAAATTCCAACCAGTTTCCAAATTACTGGAAAAGGCTTTGGTCACGCTGTAGGGATGAGTCAATGGGGGGCCTACAATTTAGCCCGGAACGGATATAGTTACCATCAGATTTTATTATACTATTACCAAGGTACAACTTTAACAAGAATTGACGTTCGGTAATGGGGGCAAGAATAAATTCTATTGTTTCAGTTGTTGCTTGACTTTTTCATTTTCACAAACTCCGGTAACTACCTGCAAAACCCAGGGAAAACTTCACATAGTAGTTCAATAATAGAACTATCAATACAGTTGCTATCTCCCAATGCTTTGAGGAAAATACCCAAAGCAACATTATCAATTTCTCAGTATTGAATGACCACAATATGAACATTTGAAATGCTTCGAGTCTTCTAAGTATTGATGAATATGACTACCACAATATGTATTATCTTACCTGGTGTTTTGAGGATTCACAGCTGTAGTTAGTTGTCTGTCCAGAATTTTCCTATTTTGACAATTAAAATAGACAAGAACTATCTCTATTATAATCATGGAAAAACTAACTTTATTTTTAGGTAACAAATGCAAAAGTGGGAATATCTATTAGTAGAAGCAGGCGCTTATCCTTTTGGAGATAAGCTAGTTAACATATATGTGAACGGTAAAGAATGGCGAGAATGGAAAAACACAACATTATATGAATTAGTTAATTATTTAGGTAATGAAGGGTGGGAGTTAGTAACTTTTAGTCATAACTCTAAATCTGACAATAATTACCTTATTTTTAAACGCCCTAATACCACCATGTAAATTCTAGATACTTCCTAATTTTAACTAACATTTTAAGTATCTAATTACCTAATTGATTCAATTTTCTTTGCCATTCAGCATCAATTTTATCTCCCTGTTCAGCTTCTTGTTCTAAGATACTCTTTTCCGTTGTATAAGCTAAATCTTTATTACCAATAATTTTTTCTTTTGCAAATTCTCTAGCATACTCAATTTTCTGGCTTAACAGATTATTAACCTCGTTTAAAGTAATAGCTTTGTTTTGTCTTTGTTGATTGCGTTTTTCCACTTTACCATTGCGCCATTGTACCCAAAAATAACGAATTAATGGTAATAATAAAAAACTAGTACCATAGGCTAGTAGGACAGGATAAATAACTTCAACCAAAGCAATAAATCCCCCAATGTTATCTATATCATTATTTAACAATGAACCTAACACCAAAGCACCAACAAAATTAACAACACCTAATCCAATTGCTAACATTATTTGACCAAAATTTGCCTCACTAAAACCCCAAGGTTTTTCCTTCAGATAAGCAGAAACAGGTTGAGAATGCCACTCTTTTGCTGTTGTTTGTAACTCAGGAAAATGATAGACAATTTGACCATCAGGACTAACCTCCGGGCGACCATTAAAACGAGTTAATACTGGTAGAATATATTCCTCATATTCCAGAGTATATCCTTGGCCTAAATCATCTAAATAAGGAGCAATTTGTTCTGCAACTACCGCCCCTTGATTATTTTTAATTACAGTAGCGATCGCCTGCCAACGTTCCTCTTCTAAATTATAATTAGGGTTGCCATCTCCAAAAAGAAAAGAAAATATAGCCTCCAAAAAATTCATCTCGTTTTCTTTACCGGGAAGAGGAGATTTATCTCTCTGTCTTTCTCTTTGTTTTTTATGTTGATATCTATAAGGTTGATCGTAGTATCCCCAATCAAACCACCAAAACCAATAAGGATTAAATCCAAACTGCGGCAGAAATACCATCCTGTCATTGGAATTATTTCCCCCTCCACCTGAGTCATTTCCTTCACTATCAGAATTAGTGGAAATAACAATAATGGCAATAGCAGCGATTATAATTATAATAGAAAGTATCAACAAAATTCCAAAAGAAATTCTAATTAAATAAAACAATATGCGCCAAACTTTTTCCCACCATTCTCTTAATCTTAATCGCCAGAATTTATTACGTAAAACACTTCTAAAATTATTGGGAAATAAATAAACAATTTCCCCTGATTCTGATACTTGCAAATGACCACCAGCATCTGTAGCTAAAGCCAATAACCCCTGTTCTGCTACTTTGACATCTAATCCAGCTTGAGCTGCTACATCTCCTAAAGTAACACGGTAGTCCAAGTTATCTACGGCTTTCATTATTGCAGGATTTGGAGTCATAACATTACCTCGAACTTAATATATTTACTTAAATTATAGACAATAAATCAAGAATATAAAGATTGAAAATATGGGACTACAAAGAAAATAAATAGTAGGAAGATTAAAGAAGCTTTTTAAATTGAAAAATTTGTGACAAATATTGTATTAATATATCCCTTTTCTAAGAGTTGCCCTTGGCTATCTCTTTCGGGCTTAGCGAGCGCTTGTAGTGGCACGTCAAGCCTTAAGATATGATGCTGATTTTTTAAGGCTTTTAGCCCAAAAATCTATTCCACTACTTTTAGCTTGACACAACAGTAGTTAGGGTCTGCTGAAGAAGTCTTTCGAGGACCAGGGGAGTAGGTAGGGAAGTTGCATGGAACTTCCCTCAAGAAAAACAGGTAATGTATAGAGGAGGTATTCGGATATATTTGTCCCTTGATTTTTCTGGTTTGGGAGTCCCCAAAATCCTAACTTTTTGAGCTTAAACCACCAAAAATCTGGTACTTTTCGCGACCCAAAATTGCTAAGCAAGTACACGAAATTAATTACAGATTTTGTCACACTAAATCCCTTATACTATAAACAGAGAACTATTCTGTCGCAATCTTCATTCTCATTGAATTGGCATCTAATTGCCTTCCCTAGTATAACTTAGAATAGGGGAAATTAGTCATACCCTATTCAGCACGTCAAAATTTAGAGTATAAAATTAGCTGTTGAAAGCTTTGTATGATAATAACTATGAAGTTTGTAACCAAAAGTAAATATTACATCGCTATTAATATTTACAGCGGTTCCGTTGTTATGAGTTATACTCACGCGGGCAAAATGCCCGGTACTACATAATAATTTGTATCATTTACCCTGTAAGTCATTTGCTCGAAATCTACTGTATTAGTAAGAACAGAAGTTGTAATCCACCTTCTTCCTTGAAAATACCCTTATAGTATATTTGTGGTACTAAATATGGGTTTTACTATTTGGTAAAAATGTTATCATACCAAGCCTAGGTATAAAAGTAGACTTGTCTCATCGCCCAATTCACAATCTCCAATAACCATTATTGCGCTATGGGCAAGTTAACAGTAATCTAAGCTTTTGTGCATTTAAACGACTTATTGTTGTATGCTTCATTGATAGAAAAAATGTTTCTGAATTCTGAATTCTAGCTTGCTCACACTCATTTTAAATGAGTATTACTCCCTTCCCGGCACAAGATTATAACTCTGTAAATTGTTGTAGCATATAGCTTATAGCCAAATTTGTCTAGGTAATCTTCTAGGGGGAAGGAAGTAGCTTATGAGTAAGTTTGAACATTTATAAATATCCTAAATTATTTGCATAGTGCTATGTATAAGGTATTTGTATAGTGCAACAAAACTTTTATAAGTCCTGATTTAGCAAACAAATAATTCAGGTAGTTGGTAATATATAAATTCTATTTTCCTATGGTTATTACAAATGCTCATATCCCTTCGCATTAATAACTTTGCCCTCATAGACCATCTCGACCTACAATTAGCTTCCGGTCTAAATGTATTCACAGGTGAAACAGGTGCCGGTAAGTCCATTATCCTAGATGCTCTTAATGCTGCCCTGGGTGCTAGAACAGACCGCCGTATTATCAGAACAGGAACTAAACGAGCCATTTTAGAAGCAACCTTTGAAGTCAACCCATCTCTAGCTGAATGGTTAAGTAGTCAAGAAATAGATCCAGTAGATGGTACATTAGTAGTCTGTGGCCGGGAAATTATTGTAGCCCAAGACTCACTACGCTCAAGGTCTCGTGTCAATGGGGTCCTAGTGAACCGAAAAATAATGGACCAACTTCGCGATCGCCTAATAGAAATTACAGCTCAAGGTCAAACTTTACAATTGGGAAATCCTAATCTGCAAAGAGAATGGCTTGATATATATGGTGGTTATTCCCTACTGAAATGTCGAGAAGCAGTAAATATTACTTATCAAAAAGCTCAAAAAGCTAGAGTAGCACTAGAAAACCGTCGCCAGTCAGAGCAGCAACGCTTACAAAAAATAGATTTATTAGAATACCAAGTACGAGAATTAGATAAAGCTAATCTTACTAAACCTGAAGAATTAGAACAACTAATACAAGAAAGCCAACGTCTTAGTCATGTAGTTGAACTTCAACATCAAAGTTATCAAATATATCAAGCTTTATATCAAAATGAAGGCGATAATTCAGCAGCAG